>CAUFVC010000214.1:0-4676 GCA_959029275.1 uncultured Eubacteriales bacterium
GGTGGGAGCGCTTTGGCGACCCGTGGAGTGTGCGGCGGGAGGACGAAAAGGTCAGCGTTCACTTTGGAGATCAATCGGTGTACGCAGTTCCCTATGATATGCCCGTCATCGGTTATGGCTGCGCCATGGTCAACACCCTTCGCCTGTGGCAGGCGGAGCCGGTGCGAGAGTTTGACTTTCCGTTATTTAATGAACAGCGGTATGAGGAAGCGTTCCGGGAGCGGAACGAAGCGGAAATGCTCTCGGATGTGCTATACCCCAACGACGATACGGACCGGGGGAAGCGCCTGTGCCTGAAGCAGCAATACTTTTTTGTCAGCGCTTCCCTCCAATGCCTGATGGCGCGCTATGAGGCGCGCTACGGAAGAGAATACTCTCATTTTCCGGAAGTCTACGCGATCCAGCTCAACGACACGCACCCCACCGTTGCGATTCCGGAGCTGCTGCGGTTGTTTATGGAGAAGGGGGAGCTCTCCTATGAAGAGGCATTTCCCATTGTGCGCAGCACATTTGCATACACCAATCACACGATCATGGCGGAGGCACTGGAGAAGTGGGATGTCGGACTGTTTATGTCTGTTTTGCCGCAGGTCTACCCCTATGTCGTCATGCTGCAAAATGGCCTATTTCGGGAGCTAAAATCAGAATCGGAGATCGAAGCGGACCGCTATGCCATCATAGAAAATGGCCGCCTTCACATGGCGCGCATGGCGATCTATGGGTCACACTCCACTAACGGTGTGGCGGAGCTGCACACGGAGATTTTGAAGCGCACCGCGCTGCCGGAATGGTACCGCCTCTATCCCCAGCGCTTTAATAACAAGACCAATGGCATTACCCAACGGCGGTGGCTGGCGCTGTGCAACCCTGAGCTTGCGGCGCTGATTACCCGAACCATCGGGGACGGTTGGCTGACTGACTTACAGGAGCTGGAAAAGTTGCGGGCCTATGGTCAGGACGCGGACCTGCTGCGGCAATATGCAGCTGTGAAACGCCAGAAAAAGGAACAGCTGGCATCGTACCTGCAAAAAAAAGAAGGCGTCTGTATCTCGCCCGATTTTATGTTCGATATTCAAGTGAAACGGCTCCATGAATATAAACGGCAATTGATGAATGCCCTGTCAATTTTAGACTTGTATTTTGGACTCAAAGATGGCCGCGTCCAAAATTTCTACCCCACGGCCTTCCTATTTGGCGCCAAAGCCGCGCCAGGGTATGCCCGGGCGAAGGGAATTATAAAATTCATTCAGGAGATCGCCAAGAAAATTAACGCCGATCCACAGGTTCAGGATAAGATGAAAGTCCTGTTTGTCACGAATTACAATGTATCCTACGCGGAAAAGCTAATTCCCGCAGCGGATGTGTCCGAGCAGATTTCTGCCGCGGGCACCGAGGCCAGCGGGACCAGCAATATGAAATTCATGCTCAACGGCGCTGTCACACTGGGGACCTACGACGGCGCCAACATTGAGATCGTGGAGCAGGCCGGCATGGAGAATAACTATATTTTTGGCGCTCGCGTGGAGGATCTGGACAGAATCAAGGGACAATACGACCCGAGAGCCATCTATGAGAGCGAGCCCCGGGTGAAAGCGGTGCTGGATACCTTGGTGGACGGAACATTTTCCGATGGAGGGAGCGGCGTTTTCCGTGAACTGTACGACTCCATTTTGTATGGCGCCAGCTGGCATACGCCGGACCACTATTATGTCCTGCTGGATTTGCTCCCCTACTGCGACGCGAAGCTCAAGGTCAACGCCGATTATAGGGAGCGGGAAGATTTCACCCGCAAATGCTTCTACAATACGGCGGGAGCGGGCAAATTCTCCAGCGACCGGACGATCCTGCAATATGCCAGCGAGATCTGGGGTGTGGCACCTAACTTGAAAGCCTAAGCCGGCTCTATGGCCTGACTTGGATCTCAATATCACTGTCCAGAAGGTACACGCTGCCGCGTATGTAAGGGTGGTAATCGTCTGGCGCGATGCTCGCCGCAATCTTCAGGCGAGCGCTCCGGCTGCCATCACAGCGGACCAGCTCCTGGGCGCCGCTCCCTTTAAAGGTGGTCCCCGACAGGAGAATATCCGTCTGGCCGTAGACTAGACCTTCCACGGGAAGTGTCCGCAGTGCGATCTTACTATTTTGCAGGACAGAATTGATTAATTTGATGGTATTGACAGGGGTGGAAGAGAGGATGAGATGGGTGATCTCATTTTCGATAAAGATATTCTCGAAGATCAGGTCCTCCTGAACCGGCATGGTGGAATAGGGATAGCAGCTGTGGGACCAGTTATCGTTGTCAAAATGGATGGAGAAGGCGCAATCCCTCTTCTTTTGAAGGAAAATGTCGCGAAAATGAATGTTACGGCAGCCGCAGTTATAGATTTCGTCGTCGTCCTGGACCATCACCCACCGGATGCATCCGTCGTACTCCTCGGTGCCGTGGGCATGGGTTGGCGGCGTATAAGAGCGGTAAACCTCCCCCGTCGGTTCCATGATAACCCGGTACAGCCTGTGGTTGTACACAACCGTGTCCGAGTGCCGCACCTCCATTCCAGATCGCCAGTCACACCAGGAGCCAGCGAGAATGCGGCAGAAGAACCCCGTTGTCGTCTCCTGATTCAGATCATAGCAATCCTCGATGACGCCATCTTCAATCCATCCCAGCTGTGGATTGGAGGTGGCGTAGTCGTGAGCATTTAGAGCAATGGGATCGTCGAAAGTCTTAAACACTCCATGCCGGATCACGAATTTCGCGCCCTTGCCAAGATGGACTGCGTCCTTGAATCCTTCGATGTACAGATTGTCGAGAATGAGATTTTCGAAGGTACACACATGTATGCAGAAGCAGGAGTGCAGCAGATCCGGACAGTGGAAGTCACGTATCACCAGGTCCCGGATATAGAAAAACGATAGATGGCCGCGCAATCCGGGGATCGCTTCCGTTGCCTCCACACCGGCCGCCTCATTGCCATTGCAGAGCAGATGCAGGCCGACGATCTCAATGTGATGATCGTAGGAACGGGTGTACGCACCGCGGTTGACAAAGGTATAGCCGCAAGGCGTTCCATCTTGAGCCGGAACTTTTCGGAGTACGACTCCAGGGTCAAAGACGAGTTTTGTACTGCTATCCAATACGATGGTGCCGCTGAGATCGTAGGTGCCAATCTGATCGATGTAGACAGTGCCGCCTCCTGAGACCGCGCGCTGCAGAGCCAGTGTGTTGACGTCGCCGTTATTTTCAGGGGAAAAACCGAAAGATGCCGCATTTTTGCTTTCGTTTGCCATGGTACCCTCCATTTGCAAAGTATTTTACGGACATTATAGTATGAATGGCGGCGGGAGTCAATGGGGCTTTGTATAGATCTGGTGTTTGGCTGGAATATTTCCCTCTTAATCCGGGAAAGATATTGGACAAAAGGAGGTATTAAATCTATGAAACCATGTAAGAAAGCACTTGCCCTGCTGTTGATGACGGTCCTGACGGCCGCTATGGCAGCGGGTTGTAAAGCAAAGGATCAGAATAATTCTAGCTCCGGCATAAGCGAAAACTCGCAAGTTTCGGAGAACTCCGGAACCGGTACGGGTAACAACAACAAGCCAACGCTGTATATTTTCAACTCAAAAGGTGAAAACGCAAAAGAATTTGAGGCTATGTGCGAAGCCTATACTGCGGAGACAGGCGTCCCGACGAAGCCGTTTTCCGTCGGCGCCGGTACGGATGCCAGTGAGCCGCTTCGCGCTCAGATGAACTCTAACACGCCGCCGGCTATTTTTTCCATCATGGGTGTCAAAGAACTGCCGGAGTGGCAACAGAGTGGAACAGCCCTGGATCTGACAACCGTGGAGGATTCGGAATTTAAGAGCATCGTGGAGGGCATTCCCGAGAATATGCGTCTGACCACAGACGGCAAAGCAAGCTACGGGATTCCTTTCAACGTAGAGGGATACGGCTATATGGTCGATTCCCAGATGTTAGATGACCTTTTCGGCGCCAATAGCCATGAAGCACTCCTGAAAGATCTCCGTACCTGCTCGTATGAAGATTTTACGAAGCTGTGTGAAGCCATCGATCAGTATGTGGCCACACCCAGCGCAGCTAAAGTCACGGTCAACGGCAACGAGTACACTTTTCAGGCGGACAAGACAGGGCTTGCAAAGAATTTGACAGGTGTCTTCGCCTTTGCGGGATCGGAGAAGTGGACGTACGGCGACCATGCGATCAATATCGCCATCAACACAGTCTTTTCCTCTCCCATCCAAGCGGCGGATGCGAGTGACGAGCAGTTAGATCAGCTGAAAGAGCCTTTTGTGGCCTATGCGAAGATGCTCGACTTTGTAACCCAACACGTGGGCGGCTTGAAGGGACACGCAACCCGTGGACGGGATCTCATCAATGCGTCCAGCTTTGGATATGATCAGTCTATTCAGATGTACGCCGATAGCAATGCGGTCTTTTTACAGCAGGGTAACTGGGCCTCGGCCAATATAGGAAAAGTCAATCAGGACGTGGCGAACCGGTCGAGCTTTATTCCGCTGAAATGCCCCGTGACGGATGATATGATCAAGACGGGTAAAACCGCGGCGGAGTTCAATAGCTCTATCCCCGTCTATGTGCCCAATTATTACGCTGTCAACGCGAAGGTGTCAGAGGAGATTCAGCAGGAAGCCATCAA
>CAUFVC010000215.1:0-4648 GCA_959029275.1 uncultured Eubacteriales bacterium
TCAATTGGCAGAGCAGCTGACTTGTAATCAGCAGGTTATCGGTTCGAGTCCGATCGTTGGCTTATGGGGGGATTCCCGAGTGGCCAAAGGGGACAGACTGTAAATCTGCTGGCAGTGCCTTCGGAGGTTCGAATCCTCCTCCCCCCATTCAACGGTTGCGATACCGTTATCATCGCGGGATGGAGCAGTTGGTAGCTCGTTGGGCTCATAACCCAAAGGTCGGAGGTTCAAGTCCTTCTCCCGCAATTAGAAGCAATCCACAAATCCTTTATTTTGTGGGCACGGAAAAACTCCCATTTTTTGAGTGGGAGTTTTTTTACTATTATAGCGCCAACAATTATGTTTAAATCAAATACTTAGATGAGAGAAGTCAGTCCTTTGGGTTTAATGGTTTGTGGTGAATTCATTATACCACATTGGGCTTGCCTTCTCTTTTTTTGGTTTACATCATTTTAGCACACCAAAAAATTCAAAAGTATCTGCAATCCTCTTGACAAACCGAAATGGTGGAGCTATACTATAACATTGTTATACCGGAGGCGAGACAGTGATGGAGGTAGAGCAGACAACGCTAGAGAGGATCCATGCGGCGGCAAAGCAGGAATTTCTGGAAAAAGGATTTCAGTCTGCCTCGCTTCGGAACATCGTCAAGGCAGCAGGCGTGACAACAGGCGCGTTTTACGGATATTTTTCAAGCAAGGAAGCTCTATTTGCTTCCATTGTAGAGCCCCATGCCGCAGCGATTATGAGCAGGTTCATGACGGCACAGACAGAATTTGCCGAACTTCCAGAGGCGGAACAGCCCCAACATATGGGAAAAGAGTCCGCCGAATGCGTAGATTGGATGATTGATTATATATACGATCACGACGAAGATATAAGAATTCTGATTTGCTGTTCGGAAGGCACGTCATATGAACATTTTATCGATTCAATGGCAAAAATAGAAGAAGAATATACCTTTCGATATATCGAAGTGCTGAAAAGCCTCGGAAATAAGGTGCCGGAGATTGATCGGGAGCTTTGTCACATGATCGCAAGCGGCATGTTTGAAGGCATGTTTGAGGTGATTCGTCATGCCATGCCCAAAGAGCGGGCGAAAGCTTTTATTGGCCAGCTCCGTGAGTTTTACACCGCAGGCTGGATGAAAATTATGGGGCAGTAATGTCCTTTAATTTTGAGCATAAGTTAGTAAAAACTAACTAAATGCGGATATGCGAAGTCGCCAGCAGCGTCTTTCTGTATCATAAAAATTTATTGTAGGAGGACTGAAAGTGAAAAAGAACAAAAATCTTTCAGAGCTTATGAGCTATGCGGGTAAGCATAGGTATCTTACCTACTTGTCGCTCATATTATCGGTCGTCAGTGCAGTCTTTGCCCTGCTGCCGTTCATCTATATCTTCTTTATCATTAAAGAAGTTATAGAGGTCGCTCCAAATTATTCGGAGGCGATCAATGGTATCCGCAACGGCTGGATGGCGGTATTGTTTGCCCTGATTTCCATCGTCATTTATGTAGGAGCACTGATGTGTTCCCACAAATCTGCGTTTCGGATCGCCGGAAACCTGCGCAAAACGCTGATGGCGCATATCGCAAAGCTGCCACTTGGCTTTATCGGAGAAATGGGCAGCGGTAAAATCCGCCGTATCGTAAACGACAGCAGCGCGGCAACCGAGACCTATCTAGCCCATCAGCTCCCGGATATGGCGGGCGCCATCGCCACACCGCTGGGCATGATCGTCATGCTGTTTTTGTTTGACTGGCGCTTTGGGCTGGTCTGCCTTGTGCCGGTTGTCCTCGGCTTTGCGTCTATGTTCAAGATGGCGGGGCCGGGAATGGCGGAGGATATGAAAAACTATCAGAACGCCCTCGCCGATATGAACAATGAAGCCGTGGAATATGTGCGCGGTGTCCCTGTAGTCAAAACTTTCGGACAAACCGTACACACCTTCAAACGCTTCAAGGGTTCCATCCACAGCTACTATAAATTCTGCATTGCCTATTGCAAAAAATGCCGTATGCCGATGCTGCTGTATACCGTTTTCATTAACAGCTCCTTTGCCTTCTTAATTACGTTGGCGCTCATACTGGCAGGCGGCGAAGCGGTAACGCAATCCATTTTGCTCAGTCTTGTTTTCTATGTGATCTTTACCCCTGTCATCTCTACTTCTATGACGAAGGTTCTGTTTATGAGTGAGAATGGAATGATCGTATCCGACGCTCTCACCCGTATTCATTCGATCCTTGATCTGAACCCCCTGCCCGATGCACAGAGGCCGGAATCGCCGGAGGATAATTCGGTAGAATTTAAGAATGTTTCCTTCCGGTACAGCAAAGCGGAAACCGATGCGATACATGATGTATCCTTCAAGGTACAGCCCGGTGAAACGGTAGCGCTTGTGGGACCATCCGGCGGCGGCAAAACAACGGCGGCGGGACCTGTCTCCCGTTTTTGGGATGTGAATGGCGGGGAGATCAAAATCGGCGGCGTCAATGTAAAGAATATCAAAAAATCCGAGCTGACGGAAACCGTGTCCTATGTTTTTCAGGACAGCAGACTCCTGAAAACCTCCATTCTCGAAAATGTCAGACTCTCAAAGCCGGATGCTCCGCGGAAAGAAGTTGAAACCGCCCTGCACAAAGCGCAGTGTGATGACATTATCGCCAAGCTCCCCCATGGGATCGATACGGTGATCGGGACGAAAGGCGTTTACCTGTCAGGAGGCGAACAGCAGCGCATTGCGATTGCCCGAGTGATGCTCAAAGACGCTCCCATCATTATTCTGGATGAGGCCACCGCCTTTGCCGATCCTGAAAATGAATTCCTTGTACAGCGTGCCTTTGAAGAGCTGGCAAAGGATAAGACCGTGATCATGATTGCCCATCGGTTGACTACGGTTAGAAATGTGGACAGAATATTTGTACTAAAGGACGGGAAAGTGGAAGAATCCGGCACGCACGACAGGCTTGCCGAAAGAGGCGGTCTGTACGCGAAAATGTGGCAGGATTATCAGACTTCGATCAGCTGGAAGGTTGGTGGTGCGAGATGATAAACAGAATCATGAAACGGTTTGCGCTCTCCCGTGAAGGCGCGAAGGGACTGGTGTGTGCTGTCGCTGCGTGTACGGTGGGGGATATTGTGCTGATGTTCCCGGTTGGGCTTTTATACTTTTTAGTAAGTGATTTTCTTGAAGGAGCCGTGCCAAAAAACCACTATGGGTTATACGGCGCCGGCATTGCGGTGGCTCTTCTTTTGATTTTTATTTCGGAATTTTGGAAGTACAACGCCACCTATTTCTCTACCTACCGGGAATCGGGCAGATGCAGGATACGCCTTGCCGAAAAGCTTCGCCGTCTGCCCCTTTCCTTCTTTGGGAAAAAGGATCTGGCGGATCTGACAAATACAATGCTGGGCGACGTGGCCACAACCGAGCAGATGTTCTCCCACTATGTCCCGCAATATTACGCATCCATCATCTCCACCTGTCTGATTGCGATCAGCCTTTTCTTTTATGACTGGCGGCTTGCGCTGGCAGCTTTATGGGTGCTGCCGGTTGCCTTAGCGATTGTAGGCACTTCCAAAAAAGCGCAGAACTATTTCAGCCGAAAACAGAATATGGCGCAAATCGCTGTGCAGGACGGCGTGCAGGAATGCCTTGAGACCGTGCGGGATCTGAAAAGCAACAATGCGGAAGAAGAATATCTGCGCGAATTATATCAAAAGATCGACACTCTAGAAAGCCGTCATATGAAAAGCGAGCTGGGCACCGCTATGTTTGTTGTCCCAGCGCAGATGATCCTCAAGCTGGGGATCGCGTCTGTGGCGCTTGTGGGCAGTATGCTTTTGATGAACGGTACGCTCACATTGATCACCTTCTTTATGTTCCTGCTGGTCGTTTCCAGAATCTACGAGCCCATGTCCTTCTCTCTACAAAATCTGGCGGCCATGAATTCTCTGCAGATCAATATCGACCGTATGAATGAAATTGAAAACTGTAAGGAACAGGAGGGCAAAACGGAATTTCAGCCAAAGGGCTATGACATTTCCTTTGAAAATGTGGGCTTTGCCTATAACACCGAGGAAACGGTGCTTCAAAATGTATCCTTTACGGCGAAGCAGGGCGAGGTAACGGCACTTATCGGCCCGTCGGGCGGCGGAAAGTCAACGGCGGCAAAGCTGGCGGCAAGATTTTGGGACGCGGATAAAGGAAAAATTACTGTCGGCGGCGTGGATGTAAAAACCGTTGATCCGGAGCGACTTCTGACGGCGTTTTCCATCGTCTTTCAGGACGTCACGCTCTTTAACAATACGGTCATGGAAAATATCCGCATCGGAAGAAAGGATGCGACGGATGAGGAAGTCTTGGAGGCGGCCAGGCTGGCAAACTGCGAAGAATTTGTGGAGAAGCTGCCGGAGAAGTGGAATAGCAACATCGGGGAAAACGGCAGCTCGCTTTCGGGTGGTGAGCGCCAGCGGATTTCCATTGCCCGCGCTTTTCTGAAAGACGCTCCCGTAATTCTGCTGGACGAAGCAACCGCCTCCCTCGATGTGGAAAACGAGACGGCGATCCAGTCGGCTCTCTCCCGGCTGATCAAAGACAAAACCGTCCTATTGATTGCGCACCGGATGCGCACCGTTGCCGGTGCG
>CAUFVC010000216.1:0-4642 GCA_959029275.1 uncultured Eubacteriales bacterium
TCATTACCATGACAAAATTAGGTTACATCAAGCGCATGAGCCTTGACAATTTCCAATGCCATCGTTCAAAATTTGAGGGGTAAATTGATCGTTTCCTGTCAGGCATTGCCAGAGGAACCGCTGCACTCTTCCGCTATCATGGGAAGAATGGCGCTGGCGGCCAAGGTAGGCGGCGCGGCCGGAATCCGTGCCAATACAATTGAAGATATCAAAGAGATTCAAAAAATGGTGGATCTGCCGGTCATCGGCATTGTAAAACGGGAGTATGAGGACAGCAGAGTCTATATTACGCCGACCATGAAAGAAATCGATGAGCTTATGGAAGTGAAACCGGAGATCATCGCGGTTGATGCAACAGGGCGTGTGAGGCCGGGCAGCGAATCGTTGGACGATTTTTTTCGTAAGATAAAAGATCGGTATCCGGATCAGCTTCTCATGGCGGATTGCGCTACCGCAGAAGAGGCGCTTCGTGCGGATGAAATGGGCTTTGATTTTATTGGAACTACCCTCGTGGGATACACAGAGCAAAGCCGCCACATGCATATCGAAGCAAATGATTTCGAAATTGTAAGAAAAATCCTGGCGGGTGCAAAGCACAGCGTGATTGTGGAGGGAAATATCAATACGCCTCAAAAGGCGAAACGAGTCATAGAGCTTGGAGCTTTCAGCGTTGTGGTCGGCTCCGCCATCACAAGGCCGCAGCTTATTACAAAGACTTATGCAGAGGCATTGGAAAATGAGAAAATTTGTGAGCATTGACATCGGGGGAACCGCGATCAAACACGGAGTCATTGGAGAAAATGGGACCATTCTCAGCAGCGGTCAGAGAAAAACGGAGGCAGAAAAGGGTGGCTCTGGGATTCTTGAGAAGGCAATCCGGATTGTAGAGGACTATCAGAAGACCGAAGAAATCAGCGGCATCTGCATTTCAACCGCGGGAATGGTGGATATTGAAAAGGGAGAAATCTTTTATGCCGCGCCGTTAATTCCGGATTACGCGGGAACCCGGTTCAAGGAGACTATGGAGCAGCGGTTTCATATCCCATGTGAAGTAGAGAATGATGTAAACTGTGCAGGACTGGCAGAGTATGTTTCCGGGGCGGCAAAGGGGAGCCGCGTGGCCCTGATGCTTACGGTGGGGACGGGAATCGGCGGATGCATGATTCTGAACGGAAGCGTTTTCCGCGGGTGTTCCGGGAGCGCCTGTGAAGTGGGCTATATGTATATGGATGGGAGTGATTTCCAGACATTAGGAGCGGCTAGCAGTCTTATCCGCAAGGTGGCAGCCTGGAAAGGGGAAGCGGAGGATGCCTGGGATGGATACCGCATTTTTGAAATGGCAAAATGCGGCGATCCCCTTTGTATCCGCGGGATTGACGAGATGGCGGACGTTTTGGGAAAGGGGATCGCCAACGTATGCTGTGTGCTGAATCCCGAGATCGTGGTGCTTGGGGGCGGAATCATGGCGCAGGAGGATTACATAAAAGAAAGGGTGGAAAAGGCCCTGGAGCGCTGGCTGATTCCTGGGATTGCGTCCCACACCCGGATAGTCTTTGCAAAACATCGAAATTATGCTGGGATGATGGGCGCTTTTTATCATTTTCAGCAGAGACAGAGCGAATGCCTGACGGGTAGATAGACCTTGCTAAAAAAGCAGCCCCAGGCTGCGCAAACTGAAAAAGGAGATGGAAAGATGTATCCTGTCCGAGAATATTTTCCCGACAAAACGCCTATTGACCGCTGGTTTTATGAGATACGAATTCCCAGTCTCGAGGAATTGGGGACGCAATATGTTTTAACGCAACACGGCATTTATGACGACGGTAAGATTTACACAAAAGAAATTCAGGCATTGATAGACACGGCCCATGAAAACGGAGGGGGCGTTATTATCGTTCCCCAGGGGACGTATATAACCGGTTCCCTCTTTTTTAAACAGGGCGTCAATCTCTATGTCTCAGAAGGCGGCGTGTTAAAGGGAAGCGGCGATGTCTGCGATTATGAGTTGAAGATGACCCGCATCGAGGGGGAAAGCTGCCTCTATTTTGCGGCTCTTATCAACGCGGATGGCGTGGATGGTTTCACCATGTGCGGCCCTGGTACCATCGACGGAAACGGTTTGAAGTCCTGGAAAGCGTTTTGGCTGCGGAGATCCTGGAATCCCTATTGCACGAATAAAGATGAACAGAGACCTAGACTCGTATATATCTCAAACAGCCATAATGTGTTGCTTGCGGATTTACATCTCATCAACTCTCATTTTTGGACCACCCATATTTATAAATGCGACCATGTTAAGTATTTGAATTGTTATATCTATTCTCCGTCGGATAGTTTGAATGCGCCCAGCACCGATGCCATCGATATTGACGTCTGCACGGATGTGCTGATCAAGAACTGCTATTTTGAGGTGAACGATGATTCGGTGGTGTTGAAGGGGGGAAAAGGCCCCTGGGCGGATACGGCTGAGGAAAACGGCTCCAACGAGAGAATTCTTGTAGAGGACTGCCATTACGGATTCTGTCACGGATGCATAACCTGTGGCTCAGAGTCCATTCACAACAGAAATATTCTCGTTAGAAGAATTCATGTCCATTCCGGCGGAAATCTTTTGTGGCTCAAGATGCGCCCGGATACGCCTCAGCATTACGAGTACATCACCGTGGAGGACGTGGAAGGAAACATTAGCAATTTTATCTGTGTTAGCTCTTGGACCCAGTTTTTTGATTTGAAGGGGAGGGATACGATTCCTCTGTCTGTGGCGGACCACATTGCGATGCGGGACTGCAAATGCCAGTGCGATACCTTTTTTTACATAGAAAAAGAAGAAGGACAATACCGACTCTCGGATTTTCTCTTTGAGAATCTTGAAGTCACAGCAAAGGATGACGGGGATATGGGGGATGCCATTGAAAATATTTCCGTGAGAAACGTCAGAGTCGTGAGGGAGCGGAAAGAAGACGGGGCAGCGGTCCGGGATAGATGATCGGACAGCCTGCCAGGGGGATAGCCGCGCTCAAGGGATAAAGGAGGAGGAGTATCATGTATTCACCGGATGAAGCACATTCCCTTATTTTTGATACAAAGCCTTTGCTTGCGTTTGATGAGAGCAAAGACTTTCTGGCACAGAAAGAACGGATTACGAAAAAGCTGATCCAGCTGCTGGGGGATATGCCGGAGAAGGCAGAACTCAATCCTGTTGTGGAATATCAAAAAGAATTTGAAAAGTATACGGAATACAGGATAAGGTTTACTGTTGAAGCAGCTGTTCAGGCGGTATGTCTCCTGTGCATTCCCAGGACGGGAAAGACAAAATACCCTCTGGCTATCTGTCTACAGGGACATACTCAAGGGATGCAGATTTCCGTCGGACGATCTTACAATGGCAATGCCCGGTATGACGGAGACCGGGATATCGCGCTTCAGGCCATGGAACATGGGTATGCGGCATTATGTCTAGAGCAGAGGGGGATGGGGGAACGGCGGACGGACAAAGCAGGGAACAGGGATGACGATGGAGCACCCCGGTGTCATATTACGGCGATGAATGCGCTGCTCACAGGCAGAACGATGATAGGCGAGCGGTGCTTTGACGTTTCACGGGCTATCGATCTCGCGCTCACCTTTAAGGCGATCGACGGAGACCGCATTGTATGCACGGGGAATTCCGGCGGGGGGACAACGACCTATTACGCCGCGTGTCTGGATGAGCGCATCAAGGTAGCGATGCCCTCCTGTGCGGTTTGTACGTTCAAGAGCTCCATCGCGGCAATGTCCCATTGCCAGTGCAATTTTATACCGGGCATAGCGAAATATATGGATATGGGGGATATGGCCGCCGCGATAGCCCCCAGGAAATTAATTGTAATTCATGGAAAGGACGATCCGATCTTTCCTGAAAAAGGAGTTAGGGCGGCGTTTGATACAATAGAGAGAATATATCGAGCCGCAGGCGTGCCGGAGAATTGTGTTTTGCTTACCGGAAACGGTGGACACCGGTATTATGGCAGTGAAACTTGGAAGGAATTGGAGAGATTGTACATTTTGGACACTTCTAAACATTTTGGAACTTGATAAAAATACCGGTTTATGGTTATGATAAAAGCGGTAAGAGACATGTCAATAACCAAAAAAAAGCAAAGGATGGAGGAATTTAATGATGAAAAGAACGGTGTTGACAATTTTCTTGGCAGCGGCGATGCTGATAACCTGTTTCGCCGGCTGTGCAAAAACCGGGAATGACAGTCAGAAGGAGGACTCGTCAAAAATCGATGCGAATCAGAGTGGAGATCAGAGCGATCAGAGCGGAGCGGCGACGAAACCGGAATTAAAGACCTTGCGGCTTCTCGGGGCGAATAAGGACGGAAAGGACAATGCCGGGAATCCTATGACTTTGGAAGACTGGATGCAGGAAGGCCGGCTGTGGGAACAGCTGGAGGCGGATCTGGCGGAATATGGCGTGAAGATTGAGCTGGATCTGATCGAGGGTGGCGGATGTGGAATTTAATACGGAGAAGATATGCGGAGCGATCGGGGAAGCCTGTAAGATGAAGGCAAAGATCATTGTATTTCCGGAGTTGTGCATTACAGGTTATACATGCGGAGATCTGTTCACTCAGGACGCGCTTCTTGAGGCGGCGCA
>CAUFVC010000217.1:0-4621 GCA_959029275.1 uncultured Eubacteriales bacterium
CTCGAGTTTTTCCTTTAGATGGGGGAAAGCACAGATCCGCTCCATCGGATCGGCAAAGCCGTACACATCCGGATCATAATATTCGTTCAGCAGATCCTCTACAAGAGTCGCCCTGTCCTCATAGGGCGTCACCGTGGAGTAGATCTGATCAAAATATACGGTATCGCTCTTGGTCCGGTCGTTATCCCACGGGATTACGTATTCCAACATGGACTCATTCTCGTAATAGTTGTCAAAATCGAAACAGTACAAGAAATTGGCCGGATTGAATTCCGACCAGCTAAGGTCACTGAACGCATCGTCGAATTCATTTGTTATTCTCTGCTCCACCGCATGCCACAGCTCGTGGTGTACTGTCATGAGCGCATCGATGTCGAGAACGACGTTATACCACGCGCCGTACTGATAGTGCAGCCCGCCGGCAGTGCCGCCGTTTTCATTCACCATGTCGCGCACGATGAGGAAGCGGACGCCTCCCTCCCCGGCATAGTTTTTAAAGGCGTCGAAAAAGCCCTCCGGATAATAGTCGAGTGAGCGGCGCAGGGTATTCAACGCCTCGGTGAGTTCCCCCGCAGAGTTAGAGGAGTCTCCGGTGTCCTCAGTGGAGACGATGGAATACGAGCCGCTGGGTGCCGCGTCAAGGCATTCGTCGCCCAGCAGGATGCGCACGCCGAAATCCTGTTCGATGGCATCCGCACTCTCCCGCTGATGTAAAAGCTCTTGGGAAAGAGGATGGAGCTCCGGGTCAGCAGCCGATCCCGCATAGCGTTCAAGTGTTTCCGCCATCTCCACCGCCTCCGGATGGATCAGAACCAGGCGCGAATGACTGCCCTCATCCGACAGAAAGCAGGCTCCGACGATGATACTTCCACAGTCCTCAAGGTACTCCGGCACGATAAACGAGGCCCCTTCCAGCTCCGCTATGGGAGCGGACATGTCCCCCCGCGCTGCATTCAAAATGTAAAACCTGGAACTGATGGATACGGAAGATGCGGGATTCTCATCATCGCATGTGAATACAGAGCTTATGCAATACTCCGTTCCCGAGAAAAAAGTGCAGTCCACTCCATCCGGAAGCCGAAAGGATACGGGATCGCTCCCACCCGGAAGATCGCAGACCGTGAGCGTATTCACGCTATCCACCAGACTCCCCTCATCGTCGTATCGGTCGTCTGAATCCATCGACACGAGCTTTTCCCCTGCAAAGCTATAATTGGAAAAGGGACCGGAATACACAAACCTTCCCGCTGCCTCGGAATAGACCGCCGTCCCAAAGAAGTCAGTATCATTGGCAAGAGTTACGGATGTGATCACACGACCCTGCCCGGAATCGTATGAGAAAACGTCCACATCAAACGGAAAGGTGATGGCGCTCTCACCGGCTCCGTCAAAGTCAATGCGCCGTATCTCGTGGTCTGAAATGGAATATAGGCAGTCATCTTCAACGTCGGCCTGAATGATTCCCTCGGGCGCTGTAAAAGAATGGGCAAGCTGCATATCGGGCCCATAGACATGGACTGCCTCATCCATATAGTCCAAAGTCACAAAGGCTCCGTTTTTGCGGACGCACAGAAGCTGTTCGCCTGCGTCGTATTCTGATTCAAAGACGATGCTATCTTCGGCAATATCGATAACATATAAGCGCACGTGGGAATACGATCCTTCGTTAAGTTCGTTCACGGGGACTCCGCATACGAGCGCGGCGCGGTTTTCGCCGGCAGGACGTATGCACAGTATCTCGCCCTGCACGTCAAGGCATGTAAGAGAGACGACCGCCTCCGCCGGGGGGACCGTCACCGGCGGCGCGGACGAATCCTCCCGCGGAGCGTCAGAGCTCTCCCATGAAGTGTCGGAACCGACAGATTGCTCTGGCTGCCGTTCTCCCGCCTTCCCGCAGGATACAAGTCCCATCCCAACAACAACGGCTAAAAGAAAAGCGACCAGATGAAATGTGTTCACACCTTTTTTCATCATAACCTCCATTCCGGAGCGTTAGCGACGAGGCTAACTTCTGCCATGAGAGCTATTTGTGACGCCCCGGCACAAATAGCTCTATTTTGCCTTGTCCCCAATCTTGTACAACAATTCGCGCGCGTAGCTGTAGAATCCCGGCTCACCGCGGATCACCTTATAGGAGACTTTGTTGACATCTTCCCCCTGCAACACGGTCAGACTGCTGACGTGACTGCCTTCCACCGCTTCATTGATATAGGCGGCGCCGCTGGCCAGGTCATAGATATGCGTCACCCAGATCCCACGGATCGCCTTTACCTTGAGGGAGCACAGTACAATGCGGCTGATATACAGGTTTTCCATGGGTGACGTCCCTGTGATCGGCTCATTGAGCAAAATCATGCCATCCTTCGACAGTCCTTCCAGATTCCGCCGCACTGCCTTTAATTCCTGACCCAGCTTTCCATTGTGTAGCTCTTGATCCTCCTCCTGGGAAAAAACGGTCACCAACTCTGCCGCCGGGCTGATGGCCGCCGCATTGGCCGGCACCGGCCATCCCAGCTGAAACAGCACCTGGGCCATCCCCACGGAGCGGAGAAAGGTTGTCTTCCCGCCTTGGTTGCGCCCTGTGAGGATAAAAAGCTCGCCGCCATCCTGAAACGCAATATCATTTTGAACCACTGTCCTCCCCCGATCCTGGCGAAGCAGCGGCAAGTAGTACAGCCCTTCACCTCGGAAAGATTTCATCTCCATGGGCTCGATCTGTGCAAAGCAATATGCCGCGCCGTGCTTTTCCAGCGTTCGGCAATACTCCACGGCGTGGAGATAAAAGGATAGGTCTGTGCGCAGTTCAATAAAATCGCCGGCTATTGCGTACAAGTATTGATAAAACCTCTTTTTCAGCGCCGTAAAATGATCCTTCAAGTATTCGTTGGCCGCAATGCTGAGCGCCCATACATGGCTGCGGTCGGCAGACGGGTTATATTCCCCGTCCACAGTTTTGTCCAGCGTCTGTAGCTCGGGCACCTTACAGGGCTGCCGTTTATCCTTCCCCGCATCGCCTCCAAGCAGCGCTCTCTTGTAGCGCTCCCCATGAACCGCCGCTAAACCCCCGGATTCCACGCGCCCCTCCTCGTCGAGCCGAAATAAAAAGGTAAAGGATTGGGGCTCCTCCACGCCGGAAGCAAGCTCCCTCCACGCGGTCTCAAAGTCATAGGAAAAGTTCTGCTCCTCATTTTTTTGCACGATCTGCAAGAGCTCCCCTAATTGGGGAGAAGAAAAGGATTCTTTCGCCGCGTTCAGCGTCTCGCCCATTTCACCCAGGAGGCTTCTGTACTGTTTAATCAGAGATAATTCCGAAAATACTTCAGCGGATAGCTGCTGCATACGGCCTGGCACCTGAAGGGTACAGACCGCTCGCACAAAATCATAGAGCTTGCGCATACTCTCCGCAACCTCCGGATGTGCCAGCAGGTCCTGGATGACAAGATTGCGCTGCCGGATGACATTCCCATCCGTAGTCAAAAGGGAAGTCCACGCTTCCTCTCCCTCCTCCGCGTCGCAGAATTCGCTCATCAACTGTTCGAGCATCAAATCATGGATACATTCGGGCGATAGCACGAGGCGGTGTTCATCACTGGCCGCCCCCAATAATAGTCCCATGGAGGTCCCTCCTTTATTCAAATAGCGATCGCTCGCTGACGTCCTTTTGGTATCGCTGTGCCTGCTCCCGCAGAGCGGGGTCCGCAATGAGCTTCTCAAGGGAAATGCCAAAGCTATCCGCTACATCGGCGGCATAGCTTGTCTTGGACGGCTCCCGCTCGACGACCCGGTACAGATTCTTCAGCACGTGAGCGTCCTCCCTGCGCGTGATGGTGACAAGACTGCGGAATTTCCGCTTTTTCTCCCCTGAAAGCGTCTGCTCCAGCGAAAAGTAGATATCATGCATATGGGTTACCATAAATCCGGTAACACCAGTATTGATGAAATGTACAATCCACTCCACACACAGGGAAATCGCCTCAATAGGGTTGGTGCTTGTCAGCGGTTCATTGAAAAATACCATCGATTCCGAATCCGCCTCCTGGAGGATCGTATGGATCCGCTGCACCTCCAACCCCATTCTGGAATAGCGGAGATCCTCGTCCTCCTCCCCGGAAAAGAGTGTAAACATCGCCTTGACCGGCGTAAAGCGCATAGAGGCGGCTGGCACGAAAAACCCTAACTGCGCTAAGATACATGCTTGACCCACGGATTTCAGATAGGAAGTCTTGCCAGAGTGGTTTGCGCCTGTGATCATGGCAAAGCTTCCGTATTCCATAGACACATCATTCTCCACCACCGGTTCGCCGCTCATCAGCGTCAAGCGCGGATACATCAGCTGCGAAATCTGAAGGGGGCCGCTGCCAAGGGCCGGCCGGCACAGGCGGCACCCCTTTTGCTTTGCCGCCTGAATGAGCCGCAGCCCCATCCGCAAAAATTTGAAATCCTCATTTAAAGCGATGAGCCCCTGGCAATCCGGCAGTGCCAATTTATCTAGCTCTTTTTTTAGCCGGGCGAGCTTTTTTGACCAGCGCTTTTCAACCTGCTTAACAAGGTATGACTCAAGCTGCGCGCTTTGACTCAGCACGGGGAAGGGAACTAAGTCCTCTAAGCTGTTTGGCAAGGC
>CAUFVC010000218.1:0-4613 GCA_959029275.1 uncultured Eubacteriales bacterium
GACAGGAGAGAGGGAGAATGCTATACTAAAAACGAACATATATTCGAATGGAGGAAAACGAATGAACTGGACCCGTGATAGTTGGACAGACGAAAGCTATGGACAGCTGCTGGCGGATTTGACATCAAGGGCCGATGAGGCATACCGGCTTTTCAACAGCAAATTGATTCCGGGGGAGGATACCTCCTTAGGGGTTCGGATACCGGTTCTTCGAAAGATGGCGGCGGAGATTGCAAAGGGAAATAGCGCTGCCTTTTTGGATATCCCCAAGGGAACCTGTCATGAGGAGATTCTGCTGGAAGGTTTCGTGCTAGGGCGGTATCGCTGCGGCTATGATGAATTTGTCAGGAGAGCGAACCGCTTCTGTCACCGGCTGACCAACTGGGCTAACTGTGACAGCGTATGTGCATCCTTAAAGCAGGTGGAGCGATACAGGGAGGCTTTTTTTCAAAACATCCCACTGTATTTACAGGCGGATGAGGAAATCGTCCGCCGGTTTGGCATTATCCTCATGATGGATTATTATTTGCAGGATGCGTATATTGACCAGGTTCTGGAGAGAATAGAAGCGATCCGGGATGACCGGTATTATGTCAGCATGGCGCAGGCATGGCTGTTGGCTACGGCCTGGGCAAAATTCAGGGACAAAACCTGTGATTATCTGGGAAAGACACGGCTTCCGGATGTGACGGTTAACAGGGCCATTCAGAAGATGCGGGAATCCAACCGCGTATCAAGGGAAGACAAAGAGATGGTGTTGCGATGGAAACGCGAAAAGGCGGGGGGAGTTCAATAGCCGCCCCGTCGCTAGCGCTCCGGAATGGAGGTTATTAGTGTGAAAAATAAGCTCGAAAGCTTATTTTTCACACGGCAATTTGTGCCGGAGCGTCACAAATTGCTCTCATGGCAGAAGAGAAATCGCCTTCGCGAATTTCTCTTCGCCCCGTCGCTTGCGCTCCGGAATGGAGGTATTTATGGGAAAAGAAGAGTTTCAGATGGTAAAGGTCTGGGCCGTGGTGGGAGCCACGGCGGATGAAGAGAAATACGGATATAAAGTCTTTATGCATCTTGTGCAGAAAGGGTATACGGTGTATCCCATTTCATTAAAATATGATTTTATCGGAGAGATAAAGGCGTACACGTCGCTGTATGAGCTTCCGGAGAAGCCCGGTGCAGTGAATCTTATCGTGAATCCTAAGGCTGGGATGGAAGCCATACGGGACTGCGCCCGGCTGGGGATTGAGAAGGTTTGGATCCAGCCCGGAGCGGAGAGCCCTGAGATCTTGGAGTTTGCGAAACAGAATGGAATCGAGGCCGTGCAGGGCTGTGTCCTGAGGGAATGGCCGTAAGGGAAAGGGTAGCTAAATGGATCAAGATCGATTTGAGCGCGATATCACAGCATGTCAGAGTGAGATTCATCGATGGGAACAGCGGTATAATCGGATCAGCGCGATCCGATTGATCCTTTTTATAGCGGTCCTTGGCGCATGTATTTTGCTGTGGAGGATGGAGGCCTTGTATAGCGTCCTCTGCGCCGGACTGGGCCTTCTTTTGTTTATCGGTCTGATGAAATGGCATGGGGACAGCGTGGAGCAGTTGGCACAGCAGAAGAGTCGAAAAGCTGTGCTCGAATGGCACCGGAGGCGTATGGGGGAGGAATGGCGCCAGGAGCAGGCCGAGTCTGGCGCAGAATTTTTGACGCCGGATTTTCCCCAGGCGGTTGATCTGGATCTGTTGGGCCCCAAGAGCCTGTATCAATATATCAGCACGGCCAACACGCCGTGGGGGAGGGAGAAGCTGGAAGAGGCGCTGCGGGTCGGGATAGCTTCGCCATCGGAGATTGCAAAGCGGCAGGAGGCTGTGGCGGAGCTGGTCCGGAAGCATGAGCTGGCTATGGAGCTTGAAGCATTGTCCCGCCGGCTGGCGGAGGCGAAGAAAAAACCGGATATGGAAGGATTTTTGCAGTATGCCCGGAAACAGCCGCAAGGACAATGGCCTGTAGCCCTGCGGGTTATCACATGGGGCCTGCCGCCTGTCACCATTGCGCTCTTCCTTCTGGGGCTGTGTCGCATTCTCCCGCTGGCCGCCGGAAGCGTCTGTTTCCTGGTACAGCTGGGATTTCTGCTGGTTGGATACCGAAAGACTAACAGAATATTGACGCCTCTATTTTCTCTTCAGGACAGCCTCGCGCCCTATGAGACCATTCTGCGGAGGCTAGAGCAGGAATCCTTTGACAGCCAGTCTCTGCGGGAGCTCCAGGGACGGCTGCACGGCGGAGGCGCATCGGCTACCGCCGGAATTCAGACGCTTGCCGGGATCGCCCAGGGGGTTTATCTGCGCTATAATCCGGTGGTGTATACTTTGGCCTGCGGTTTTTTGATGTGGAATTATCACCTGGTGGAGGCGCTGGAGCGCTGGCGAAGGCGCTATGGAGCTCAGCTAGAGGGCTGGCTGGAAGCTGTCGGGGATGCGGAGATGCTGTTGAGCCTTGGCACCCTGTGCAGAATTAAAGATCAGACCTGCTTTCCCACTGTGACACAGGACCAAGAGCCAGGCTTTGAAGCGGTGGATCTAGCTCACCCCTTGATAACCCAGGATAAGGTGGTCGCCAATAGCTTTTCTCTGCGCGCCCAAACCTGTATCCTGACGGGTTCCAATATGTCGGGCAAGACCACATTCCTGCGGTGCATCGGGGTGAATCTGACCATGGCGTTTGCGGGCGGGCCGGTGTGTGCCACAGCCCTGACGGCATCCCGCATGAAAATTTTTACCTCTATGCGGATTCAAGATGATGTGAGTCAAGGGATCTCCACATTTTATGCGGAGATCCTTCGAATAAAAACCATGGTGGAGTATAGCAGACAGCGGTTGCCGATGCTGGCGCTGGTGGATGAAATCTTTAAAGGCACAAATTCAGCGGACAGAGTTATAGGCGCCGCGGAGGCGGCGAAAAAATTGTCCCGCCCTTGGATCTGCTGTCTAATTTCTACCCATGATTTTGAACTGTGTGATCTGGAGCATGACCCGGAGATCCGCGCTGTCAACCACCATTTCACCGAGTATTATGAGGGGGACACTATCCGATTTGACTACCGGATTCGAGAGGGGCGATGCCGTACCACCAACGCGAGACAGCTACTGCGGATGGCCGGCATCTTAGAGGGAGACGATAGGTAAACTTTTGCTCATAGAAGCGCCGCAAAAGCGGCAGAATGGAGGAATCATCATGAGTAATCTGAATCAAACGCCGCGGTCAGACAGGATTCACATTGCGCTGTTCGGGCGAAGAAACGTGGGAAAATCCAGCGTCATCAACGCTCTGACGAAACAGGAGATCTCCATCGTGTCCGATGTCAAGGGGACGACCACCGATCCTGTGTACAAAGCGATGGAGATTTTACCGCTGGGTCCTGTGGTGATCATTGACACGCCGGGGTTGGACGACGAGGGCGCTCTGGGCGAGCTGCGGGTGCAGCGTACATACGATGTGCTGAATAAGACGGACTGTGCGATATTAGTTGCCGATGTGAACCAGACGCCCGGAAAATGGGAGGAAGAGGCGATCCACAGGATTCGGGAAAAGAGAATTCCCATGGTCTGCGTCATGAATAAATCCGATTTGTCAGAGAATAAATCCCAAGCGGTCGCGGAGTTTGAAAGGCGTCTGGGCGTTACATTTCAATTTGTATCCGCTCAGGCGGGCACCGGGATGGAGAAGCTAAAAGAGGCGCTGATTTCCACCATACCCCAAGCTGAGCACCAGCGCCCCATTGTCTCGGATCGGATCGAGCCGGGGGACGTGGTGATCCTGGTGATCCCCATCGATGAGGCCGCGCCTAAAGGCCGTGTCATACTGCCGCAGCAGCAGACGCTGCGGGATATTCTCGATCGGGGGGCCATCGCCATGGCCTGCCAGGACACGGAGTTGAAGCAGACGCTGGCTTCCCTGAAGACAAAGCCGAAATTGGTGGTGACGGATTCCCAGGCTTTTGAACAGGTGGCGAGGGATACGCCGGATGATGTGCTTCTGACCTCGTTTTCCATTCTGTTCGCCCGGTATAAGGGGGAATTAAACCGGCTCATGGAAGGTGTCGAGGCGCTGCACAGCCTTAAGGAGGGGGACCGCATCCTCATAGCAGAGGGTTGTACCCATCATCGACAGTGCAATGACATTGGGACGGTGAAAATCCCGAAGATGTTAAGGGAGTACACTGGCAAAAACTTTGAATTTGAATTTTCCAGCGGCACCCGGTTTCCTCAGGATTTGCAGGAGTTTGCCCTGATCATCCACTGCGGGGCCTGTATGCTCAACCCACGGGAGATGCAGTGGCGTATGTCCAAGGCGGAGGAAGCGGGGGTTCCCATGGTGAACTATGGGATCTTCATCGCACAGGTCAAAGGGATTTTGGAGAGAAGTATGGAGATCTTTCGATCATAAAGCCTGGCAATTCCGTGGATTCAATGCTATAATGAGAACTGACGGAAAGGAGAGAGGCATTTTGGTCTTAGCATTGCTGAGCGATATTCATGGAAACATTCACGCGCTGGATGCCTGCCTACAATGGATCCGGAAGGAAGAGATCGACGGAATTGTGTACGTTGGAGACTATGTG
>CAUFVC010000219.1:0-4601 GCA_959029275.1 uncultured Eubacteriales bacterium
CCGAAAACTTCATCCATGGCGCCATACTTGGTACACATATTCTGGACGGCAGCCATGGAGATAACCAGCGAGATCTGTGCAAGAAAGCTGGTCAGCCCCAGGGAAAGAAATTTTTTCATAAGCCCGCCGAAGAAGCCGAAGCTGCTCTTTTGTAGCTTTATAGACTTCATACGACAGATATACCATAGGGATAATATGGCGGTCAGCGCCTGACCGATAACGGTTGCCACAGCCGCACCGGTCATCCCCATCTTCATCGGGTAAATAAAGATAGGGTCAAGAATAATGTTTGTGACCGCACCGGCGAGAGTGGCAAACATGGCAAACTTCGGGCTTCCGTCTGAACGAATAATGGGGTTCATCGCCTGGCCGAACATGTATAGCGGAATTCCGAGAGCGATCCAAAAGAAGTATTCTTTTGCGTGGGCAAAGGTTTCCTCGTTGACTCTGCCGCCGAAGGCAGTCAGGATTGGCTCGCTGAAAATAAGATATATTGCAGTCAGCACAAGACTGCTGATGACACAGAGCAGAATGGCATTGCCAACACTTTTATGCGCATCCTCTCTTTTGTTTGCGCCTAGCGAAATGCTGACAAAGGCACAAGTACCGTCACCGATCATAACGGCAATGCCGAGAGCAATGACCGTCAGCGGAAATACAACTGTATTCGCGGCATTTCCGTATGAGCCGAGATAGGTGGCATTTGCTATAAATATCTGGTCAACGATGTTATAGAGCGCACCTACCAAAAGTGAAATGATGCAGGGCACAGCGTATTTGCCCATAAGTTTGCCTACCTTTTCGGTTGCAAGGTAGGACTGATTGTTTTGTTCCATTTTTTATCCTCCTACTATTAGACAGAAAAAAGGTGTAAATCCAAAAGCTGGACTTACACCTTTTCGGCTACGCACTATAAAGATTTTATCATACATCTCGGATTTTTTCAAAGGTTTTTTCGCACAAAAATAGAGGACTTTTTATCCTTTGTATCGAAAGAAATGTAAGACTGCGCTATCGGTTTATTTTGTATCTGCCCCTCGCCGGACAGTCTGTTGATTTTTTCACATGATTGCGCTATACTTATGATGTATTTCTGTTCATGGGAGGTGACATTGTGCGAATTGCGCTTATCGACGACGACCGCGCGCAAATTGAAGCGCTGTCGAAGATGGTGACGGCGGAGCTGTGGAAATTAGGCTATTTGGAAAGCAATATCGACGCCTTTGAGAGCGGGGAAGCTTTTCTTTCCAACTGGCAGGCCGGTGCCTATGACGTGATCCTCCTTGACATTTTTATGGATACACTCACCGGCGTGGAAATCGCCCACAAAATCCGCCAGGCGGATCATACGGTGCGGCTGGTGTTCTGCACCACCAGCAATGAGTTTGCCTCCGAAAGCTATGAAGTCAACGCGCAATATTATCTTCATAAGCCGGTGGGCCCGGAGGGCATCGCCGCCATGTTCCGGCGTCTGAACCTTGAGGCTCTGGAAAAAACGAAAACCGTGACGCTGCCGGACGGACATCCTGTCCTGATCCGCCGCATCCTTTACACGGATTACTGTAACCATGTGGTAACGCTTTACATAAGAGATGAGGAACCCTACCGGGTTCGGATCTCGCAGACGGACTTGGAGGCGTTGCTGCTCCCTCATGGGTACTTTTTTTCACCCGTCAAGGGGATTATCATCAATTTCTATGAGGTTGTCAAAATGACAGAGGAAGACTTTATCCTCAGCAGCGGGAAGGTCATCCATATCACCCGACGAAAATACAGGGATGCCAAGGATGCCTATACCCGGTTTCGCTTTGACAAAATTCGCAGGGAGGTGGAGACCTGATGCTTCCGTTTTATCGAATCGCAGAGATTGCAATCTATGCGGCTCTCAATTTTTTGCCTTTTCTGCTGCTTGCCCTCTATCCGTTCCGCAGGCAGCTCCGGTTTTCCGGGGCAGTAACTGCGATCATGGTTCTTTTGCTGACCGTCATTCAAATCAGTATCGCGCTGTTAACCGCCACTCATCCCGGCCAATTTAACGGGCTTTTTTCCCTTGTTTCCACTGCCATCTATGGGATATTCTATTTCACCGCCGTAAAGGCTGCCTTCGGGAAAACGCTTTTTACCCTTTTGATGTTATCGAATGTGGCGAACCTGGCCGTGATGAGCGCCAAATGCATGGAGGGGCTGGTTTTTGGCAGAGAAATGGCACTGCAGGCTTATCGCTGGACATACTCTCTTTGTCTCCTGATAACCAGCTTCCTTGTGGCAGTTCCCTTATCTCTGTATTTCCGCAAATATTACTCGGATGGAATCAGCAAACAAGCCGGGGCATCCTCCTGGAATTATCTGTGGCTGATTCCCGCCACCTTTTATCTGTTATGGTATTGGCCCCTCTACCAAAATGAGGCAACCTCTCTTGAACGCGCATTGCAGCCTTCCACCGCCTTCTTTACCCTGTTTATTAACCTGGGCGCCTTCTTGGTCTATCACACAGTGGTCTGTCTTATTAACGAACAGGAGAAAAGCAGCAATCTGGCAGCGCAGAACCACCAGCTCGAAATCCAAAGCCTTCAGTATGAGAACCTGAACCGACAGATTGCCGCAACGCGTCAGGCGCGGCACGACCTCCGGCATCATATCGCCGTCATGGACAGCTACCTGACTTCCGGAGAATACGGCAAGCTGCATGAATATCTGCAAGGCTACAAACAGTCGCTTCCGAATGACAGCTCGGCTTTGTTCTGTAAACACGAAGCCGCCAATATCCTACTGCTCTACTTTGCCCAGCAGGCCAGGGAAAAACAGATTGACTTTTCGGCAACGGCATCTCTCCCGGATCAGATCGGTGTTCCGGACAACGTGCTGTCGGTACTGCTCGGCAATCTGTTGGAAAACGCACTGGAAGGCTGCCTGACCGTCAGGGATCGTCAGGCTTGGATCTCCGTCAAGGCCAAAGCGCAGCCGGATGCTGTGTTCATCCAGATTGAAAATACCTATGGCAAGGAGCCTGTAAAGGACAGGGAAGGCCGCTACCTCTCCTCCAAGCACAAGGGGCTGGGCGTTGGCTTGGAATCTGTCAGGAATATCGCGTCGCAGTACGACGGTTTGCTGGAAATCGAGCTGGAAAACAGCTGCTTCCGTGTATCCGTTCTGCTGAATCTTTCATAAAGGTTGAAGTCACGAAATTCGACGGAGAGAAGGTTGTCTATTATCAGATATCGGCTTCAACTTTGGATGATAATACATTAAATCGCTTGCTTGCCTCTTTAATAAGTGAAAGGCAATTATCCAAAATATCTTCTGTCAATAGATGAAGTTTCCCTTGAAGCCAATTGCGAACGAATACAGAAGCTCAATGTAATTGACTGGCTGCTGGCAGAACAAAAAATGCGCCACCTGTTTCCAAATGGAACAGATGGCGTATCTTGGTTTTAAGAGGCTTTGCCGCTCAAAATGTGACAGTAACCTTATGCTCGATTCCACGTTAAGGGAAAGGCGTGATAAATTCATCGGTGGACAGATTCTTGATGCGATTTTCGTCTACGTCCCCCGCAAGGGGGATGTTTGGACGATAAGCGCTACTACGGTCTGGGTCAGATATTTCTATCCACGCCCTCCGCAAGGAGGGCGACGCGTGATTCTGGCGATACTCGATCATGTCACATCTATTTCTATCCACGCCCTCCGCAAGGAGGGCGACATGAGTCGGCGCGAGTTAATGGTAGTAAGTTACTAACATTTCTATCCACGCCCTCCGCAAGGAGGGCGACAAGTCAATGTCCGCGACCCTTTCGCGCCGAGGGAAAATTTCTATCCACGCCCTCCGCAAGGAGGGCGACTTTACTTGAGGATGCCAACCTGAAAAGACTGGCAATTTCTATCCACGCCCTCCGCAAGGAGGGCGACTGCGCCGTCAGCCTCGCTTTTAAGGTCTCGTCCTATTTCTATCCACGCCCTCCGCAAGGAGGGCGACGTAGACGACCGGAAACGAACCGTTGACGAGATGATATTTCTATCCACGCCCTCCGCAAGGAGGGCGACCGGTGCGTCGTGCTGCACGTCGAAGGGCAGGACTTGATTTCTATCCACGCCCTCCGCAAGGAGGGCGACTAAGGCAATGTATTCGAGGATTGTTCCTCTTGAGATTTCTATCCACGCCCTCCGCAAGGAGGGCGACAACGCGGGACGGTCACCCGGTTAATCCGAAATCACGAATTTCTATCCACGCCCTCCGCAAGGAGGGCGACATCGTCGCATTTACAATCGATGACCTTGTGGAGATTTCTATCCACGCCCTCCGCAAGGAGGGCGACAGATACGGCGGTGGGGGATGACGATTGGGCGTAAAATTTCTATCCCCGCCCTCCGCAAGGAGGGCGACGATTGACGGCCATAACCGATATCGGATTTGCCAGGAATTTCTATCCACGCCCTCCGCAAGGAGGGCGACTAGCAGGTCCGTCAGAGCCCGTATCATCTCTGGCATTTCTATCCACGCCCTCCGCAAGGAGGGCGACGTGTATGATATGTGGTCGCAAAAAAAATTCAGTATTTCTATCCACGCCCTCCGCAAGGAGGGCGACAGGCTAAGGACCTGTATG
>CAUFVC010000220.1:0-4592 GCA_959029275.1 uncultured Eubacteriales bacterium
CCACACCGCCGAATGTTTGTATTCCGCTAACAACCCATGCAACGGTTTCTCAGCCGGCCAATATTGCAGCGCCATATCCATCCACCGGATATTGTTGACATGTCCATTGGTATCCAAATCCCGCCTCTGAATCGGAAAGGACGGCGCCGGCTGTCCCCCATCGATTTTCCCAGGCCGCCGCATGGAAAATAGCGCCCTTCCCTCCGGTGCAAACGCACGGATCATATCCTCCTGCGGCTCCGTCATGGCCAAACGGTCAAGATCCATAAAAGCCCACAGCGATATGGCCTCGACGAGAATCTCATCCTTCGGATCAAGGATCTGAAAATTTCGGCGGGCAAAGGGACCCCGAAATTCGTATGCCCATGTGCGAATGCGGATCTCCTCATTCCACCGGACTGAACGGCCGAACCGGATATGCCAGCTCAGCAAAAACCAGGCGCGCCGCAACTCCAGCATTCGGTAGATATCGTATCCCACCTCACCCGCGTGAAATATTGCAGCGTTCTGTAAATAGTTGGCCAGCGCTGACGGAGATGCCACCCCGTCACAGCCAACTTCGTCGTACCGGATGCGGGACGTATATTCAAACATACTCGATTTCCTTTCCTGCGCGTATTCGTATGTATTGTAGCAAAGAAAAAACCGGATGTCAAATCCGGCTTACACTTCAATATCCGCGATATAAGGGCGATGGTCCGAAGCCCGGGTCACGGGCACAAAGACGCGATGGACCTGAATCTGCGGCGAGACGAGAATGTGATCGATTTTGCGGTCCGGTCTGTCCGACGGCCAGCTGAGCAGAGGGTCTTCCGTGATAAGCGCCGTGTCTTTCAGAACGGTAAACAGCGGTGCAATCACGTCGTCGTGAGGCAGGGCGTTGAAATCTCCCATCAGGATCACGGGGCCTTCGATGCCCTGGACGGTCTTCATCACCGTCTCCACGGCGTTTTTCTTTTCCTGCCTCGCAAGCCCAAAGTGCGTGACCAGCACCGTAATTTTCTGTTGGAGCTGAATTTCATTTTTCATAAGACAGCGGGTCTCGTAGTAGGCGTCCTCATTCTTCACTTCGGGGTCCGGAATGGGGATGACCTCGGTTGACGCTGCAAATCTGCTCAGCATGGCATTGCCGTACAGCCCATCGTTCATCGGCAGCGCCGGCCCAAAATATCCGTACATCTCCAGCCCTTTGGCTAAAATCTGCGTCTGCGATGTATACTGGCTGACGCTAGAGTTCTCCTGAACCTCGTTGAGTCCCACAATATCTGGCTGGTATTGTTCTATGACGCCCTGGGCAAAGGCCAGATCCTGCCGGCGGTCCTCCTCATAATTGTGACCTGACGCGATATTGTACGTCATCACACGCAATTTCATCCCTATCATCCTTTCAAGATTTTTTCACGGCAATCCCCCAGGAGCTCACGCCCCCGCGAGTATATCGCCAATGTGGTCCACAATGATATCGGGTTTGATGGCAGATCTCTCCACGTCCGCCCGCGATGTCACGCCGGTAAGCACCAGCACGGAAGTGACACCGTTGAGCGCGCCGAGCGCGATATCCGTCTCCAGGCGATCCCCGATCACCGCCATCTCCCCTTTTTGACATCCCGTGCGCTCCATGATCATCTGGAGCGTCTCCATGTGTGGCTTGCCAAAATACCGGGGCGTCTTGCCCGTGGACGCGGTGACAAGGGCGCACAGCGAGCCGGAGTCCACCATATATCCCCGGTCCACGGGGCAGTTGACATCGGGATGGGTGGACAGAAACTCCGCCCCATTTCGAACATAATGGCACGCCCTGTCCAGTTTCTCATAGGTCACGCCGGTATCAAAGCTCACCAACACAATATCCGGGTCGTCCTCCACCAACTCAACCCCCGCCTGCCGGAAACTCCGCTCCAAATCCGGCGTCCCCAGAAGGAGGACTTTGGACCTGGCGCGGTAGGTTTTTAAAAATTGTATCGTCACATCGCCGGAGGTCATAATCTCATCAGGCGTCGCCGGTATGCCCATGGAGGCAAGCCGGCTCTCATAGGTCTGCCTGGAACGGGAGGCGTTGTTAGTGAAAAATATGTACTCCCCGCCCATCGCTTTAATACGCTTCAAAAAGGGAAGTGTCTGGGGAAACAATCGATCCCCCAGATAGACTGTCCCATCCATATCTAAGATAAAAAGCCGTTTCTCTTCCAGCATAAAAATCTCCATTCCGGAGCGTTAGCGACAGAGCTAGCTTCTGCCATGGGAGCAATTTGTGACGCTCCGGCACAAATTTTCACATTTATCCCCATTAAGGAAAATCCCGCGTCAGCTCTCGCCTGGCGGGACTTTTCCGATTCACCTTATTATTCTCCAGACACAACGCCAACGTAATCCAGAATGATCTTATCGATGGTTCCATCCTCGGTCATGGCTTTCAGCACCTCATTGAGCTGCTTAACCACCTCCGTCTCACCTTTTTTCACCGCGATTCCGAATTTTTCATCCTCGAAATATTTCTGATCCGTGATGATCTTAAGATCGTTATCGTCGCCGAGGAATGTCTCTGCCACCGGCTTGTCAATGATCAGCGCATCGATGCGGCCATTGCGGAGATCCGCGGCCCCGTCCACGCCCTTGGTGTAGTGCTCCAGGGTAACGTCGAACTTTGCATCCTTCATGGTCAGCGCTCCGGTGTAGCCGGTCACCACGCCGACCTTTTTGCCAGCCAGATCCTCCACCTTCTGGGTGGTTTCATCCGACGCCGGCACGACAATGGCCTGAATCGCCGTGTAGTAGGGATCCGAGAAATCCGCTTCCAGAAGCCGCTCCTCCGTGATCGTCATGCCCGCGAGAGCACAATCAATCCGGTCCGCATCCAGAGCCGGGATCAGCGCGTTGAAATCCATATTGGAGATCTCCACTTCCATTCCCAGACGCTCCCCGATCTCCTTTGCAATCGCCATGTCCACCCCATCGAACTCCCCGATGACGCCGTTGGCCTTGACGTACTCAAAGGGCGGGAATTCCGCGTTGGTGCCGATGATCAACTTCTGTCCCTTTTCCAGCCTCTTCGTCCCCGTCGCCTCGGAACTCTCCTGGCTGCTCTCCTGACTGCTCTCCTGATCGCCCTGCGATGCGGCGGACGAATCGTTGGAATCCGCTTTCTTACAGCCGACCATCATCAAAACCGCCATGCTGATGATCAGCGCCGCTGTCAAAATTTTCTTCATCTTACTTCCTCCTCGTTTTTTCCTATAAAACTTTGCTCAAAAACTCTCTAGTTCTCGGATGCTGGGGATCTTGAAAGATTGCTCTCGGATCTCCCTGCTCCAGAATCTTTCCCTCATCCATAAACAACAGCTTGGACCCGACTTCCCGGGCGAATCCCATCTCGTGGGTGACCACCACCATGGTCATCCCCTCCGTGGCCAGTTCCTTCATGACGCCCAACACCTCGCCAACCATCTCCGGGTCCAGGGCGGAAGTGGGCTCGTCAAAAAGCATGATATCCGGCTGCATCGCCAGCGCCCGAGCGATGGCAATGCGCTGCTTTTGTCCGCCGGACAGGCGCGAAGGATATTCCCCCTCCTTATCCAACAGCCCTACTTTTTTCAGAAGGGATCGGGCCAGCTCGTCCGCCTGATCCTTTGCCATATTCTTTATGCGAATGGGCGCTAAAGTTAAATTCTCCAGCACCGTCAAATGAGGAAACAGATTAAAATGTTGAAACACCATGCCCATCTTCTGGCGAATCCGATTGACATTGACTTTGGGATCTGTGATGCATTCCCCCTCTATGTAAATCTTCCCCGCCGTGGGGATCTCCAGAAGATTAAGGCACCGCAGAAACGTGGATTTCCCAGACCCGGACGGGCCTATGATGACCAATTTTTCGCCCTTTTCAATGACCTGATCAATCCCCTGCAATACCTTCAGCTCGCCAAAGCTTTTGTGCAGGTCAGAAACTTGAATCATATCCATATGCCCCGCCTCCTACATCTCGGATTTCCGCAGCCGCTTCTCAAAGACCTGCAAGCCCTTGGACAGCAGCTTCACCAGAATGAAGTAGATGATCGCCGTAGCAAACAGCGGCATAGAACTCCATGTGATACTCCGAATGATATCGCTGGCTTTGGTGAGATCCTGTAGCGCTATGTAGCCCGCAATGGCGGTTTCCTTGATTAAAACGATAAACTCATTGCCCAGAGCCGGCAAAATGTTTTTAATCGCCTGCGGGATAATGATCAGCCGCATGGTCTGAGCCGATGTGAGTCCCAGCGAACGCCCCGCCTCCATCTGTCCCCGGTCCACAGACAAAATGCCGCCCCTCACGATTTCGGCAACGTAGGCTCCGCTGTTGATCCCGAAGGAGATAGCGGCAATGACCACTTTCGGCATATTTTTGAAAGGCGCGAAGATGACATAGTAGATGATCAAGAGCTGCACCACCGTCGGCGTGCCTCGGATCACATCGATGTAGATCCCCGCAATCCAGTTGAGAACTTTGATCTTCGACAGGCGGAAGAAGGCCATGATAAATCCGATGATACACCCCAGCAAAACTGCCAGCAGCGAAATCAGAATCGTCGTCCCCAGACCCCTGACAATGAGCA
>CAUFVC010000221.1:0-4575 GCA_959029275.1 uncultured Eubacteriales bacterium
ATATGTGCTGGAATTTGACGAGTACAAATTAGAGCTGGAAAAATATAAGGGCGCAGTAGAAGAACTGGGTGAGTCACTTTAACCTGGCGGCGCTGCGGTTAAAAGTAGAAGAATTGGATTTAAAGGCATCGGAACCGGATTTTTGGAACGATCCGGCGAAGAGCCAAAAGATTTTGCAGGAAGCCAGCGTCTACAAGAATAAGCTTCAGGGATACGAGGAAATGATGGGAGCTTACGAGGACGCGCAGGTCATGCTGGAGATGGCGGTGGAGGAAGATGATGCCTCAATGGAGCCGGAGATCCGGCAGCAGATCGACGAATTTATCCGCTGCTATGAGCAGCTTCGAATTCGCACTCTGCTTTCAGGGGAGTTTGATGCGGGCAACGCAATCATAACCCTTCACGCCGGCGCTGGCGGCACAGAGGCATGCGATTGGAATGAAATGCTGTTTCGGATGTATACCCGCTGGGCGGAGAAAAAGGGGTATAAGATTGAGATTTTGGATTATCTGGATGGAGAGGAAGCGGGCTGTAAATCCGTGACCATGCAGATTTCTGGGGAGAATGCCTTTGGCTATCTCAAATCAGAGAAAGGGGTTCACCGGCTAGTCCGAATTTCACCCTTTGATTCGTCGGGACGACGCCATACGTCCTTTGCATCCTGCGACGTAATGCCGGAGCTCAGCGATGATATCGAAGTGGAGATCAATATGGACGATCTGCGCATTGATACCTATCGCTCAAGTGGGGCTGGCGGTCAGCACGTCAATAAGACGGATTCCGCCATCCGAATCACCCATCTGCCCACGGGCATCGTGGTCCAGTGTCAGAACGAGCGATCCCAATTCCAGAACAAAGACAAGGCCATGATGATGCTCAAAGCCAAGCTATATGAAGTAGAGCGGGAAAAACAGATGGAGAAACTTTCCGATATCCGAGGCGAGGTGAAGGAGATCGGTTGGGGCAGTCAGATTCGGTCGTATGTATTTCACCCGTACAGCATGGTGAAGGACCATCGGACCAACGAGGAAACGGGCAACATTCAGGCGGTTATGGACGGGGATCTGGATGCGTTTATGAATGCGTATCTCGTGTGGCTGAGCAAATAATCCAAGAGGGCGAGGGGAGAAATCTCCGCGCCTTTTTGTCATCTGAAGGTTCTTGCAAAGTTGGCGGTACGCCAACTTTTTAACCTAATGAAAAATCCGCCGGGAGGCGGATACAATTCCGAAGAACCGAAGGTTCTTGCAAAGTTGGCGGTACGCCAACTTTTTAACCCAATGAAAAATCCGCCGGGAGGCGGACACAATTCCGAAGAACCGAAGGTTCTTGCAAAGTTGGCGGTACGCCAACTTTTTAACCTTGCTATTTATTCCCCAAGCAGGTATAATAAACGGTAGATTGGAATCGACGGAAAGGATGTTCGATATGAGAAAATTGGCGAAACGAAGTGTTGCGTTAGCAGTCGTTTTACTGCTGGCCCTTCTTGCAACTGCCTGCAGCGGAGTTACGGTTGGCGGCGTTGCCATCAGTGAGATGACAGAGGATCAGAAGGCGCAGGCGAAGCAGAATTTTGAGCAGGCGACGGGTGTCATGATGAACGGCACGTTTGACGACCTACAGACCATGACGCCGGTTACGCTGAAGAAGGAAGACATGATCGATATAAGCCCCCAGTGGGAGGAATATGAAAGCTATATTGCGGAGTATGGCCAGCTGACGAAGGCTAAGTTTGAAGAGGCCTACGTATATGGAACCGACTGGATCACCACAGGCCGGCTAACTTTCGAAAATGGAGCCAGAGAGTTGAGTATTAAATTCAACAAAAAAGGGCAATTGTTGGATCTATTCTTTTATACGCCGGCGGATGTGGATGAAGAAACGTACACACTTCCGGAGTCTGTGGAAGAATACGATATCGTTTTGGGACAGGATTCCCAATATCCAATCGAAGGAAAGCTGACGGTCCCCCAGAATGCCCAGGACATGGAGAGCCTGCCGGGGGTGGTGCTGGTTGGCGGCGTTGGCGCCAACGACATGGATATGTCAGGGGGCAACACGAAGGCTTACCGGGATATCGCCTGGGGGCTGGCGGAGAGAGGGATCGCGGTGCTCCGATTCAACAAGCGAGTGAACCAGTATCCGGATACGTGGGATCTGGAAAACCCCACAGCGGAAAATATGACGGTGGATTTTGAAATCGTGGAGGATGCTGTCAAAGCATCGGAGTATCTGAAAGGGCTTCCCTATGTCGATGGGGATCAGGTGTATATGTTGGGGCACACGACGGGAGGCATTTTGGCGCCCAGGATTGACCAGGCGGGAGGAGATTTTGCGGGATATATTATGTTGGCAACCACGTCAAGACCGTGGTATCAGGCTGCCTACGATCAGATCTTAAACTATGGTCTGGCGGGGCTGACGGACGATCAGCTTCGGATTATGATTAGCATAAAGAGCGATGAGAAAAAACGGATTGAGAAGAAATTGGACACCATGGATGAGGAGGAGCTGTTGGATGACAATCTTCTCGGAATGCCGGCCATCTACTGGAAGGATATGAACTCCATGGACTATACGCAGATGCTGAAGGATGAGCAAAAACCCGTCTTATTTCTTCAGGGAGAGGAAGACTACCAGATCATTGCGGAGGTGGACTTTGCGGAGTGGAAGGAAGTCATGAAGGATTGTGACTTCGCGCAGTTCAAGAGTTATCCTGAGTTAAATCATTTGTTTGTCAAGTCGGAGGGATGCTACAAAGGCAGCGCCAAGGAATATGATATTCCCAACCATGTGCCACAGGAGGTCATGACGGATATCGCTGCATTTATTGCGGAAAATGGAAAATAAACCGCAAGATCGGAGGAGGAGAGGCAGCTGTGGATACGCCATCATTTGCCCATTTACATGTACACACGGAATACAGCCTGCTGGACGGGTCGTCTAAGATAAAAGAACTGGTGCATTACGCGAAGGAATTAGGGATGGACAGCTTGGCCATCACAGATCACGGCGTAATGTACGGCGTGATTGATTTCTATAAGGCTTGCCGTGACGAGGGGATTCATCCGGTCATCGGCTGCGAGGTCTATGTGGCAGAGAAGAGCCGGTTTCAGAAAGAAGGGCGTTCCGATGCGGAGTACTACCATCTCGTACTGCTGGCGGAGACGCAGACGGGCTATCAGAATCTGATCAAGCTTGTCTCCCTGGGATTCACGGAGGGATTTTATTATAAACCCAGGGTGGATCTGGAGCTTTTACAGCAATACAATGAGGGGCTGATCGCTCTGAGCGCTTGTCTGGCTGGCGTCGTGGCTAGACCCTTGTTGGATGTATCCTATGAGAAAGCGAAGGAGACAGCCTTGCTCTATCAGGAAATTTTTGGAGAGGGAAACTTCTTCCTGGAGCTACAGGATCACGGCATAGCGGACCAGACCACAGTTAATCAGGGCTTGATCCGTATGAGCCAGGAGACAGGGATTGGCTTGGTTGCCACCAATGATGTCCATTATACCTATGAGGAGGACCGTCCAGCACACGACATCCTATTATGCATACAGACGAATAAAAAAGTGGATGATACAGACCGAATGCGGTATGAGGGCGGTTTCTACCTAAAATCACCGCAGGAAATGGCGCAGCTATTTCCGTATGCGAAGGAGGCACTGCTCAATACGGAGACAATTGCAAAGCGGTGTCAGGTGGAGTTTACCTTCCATGAATTAAAGCTGCCAGCCTACGACGTGCCATCGGGATTTACGCCGGAGGAATATCTGCGCCATCTGTGTGAGAAGGGGCTGAAGGAGCGGTATCCCCAGGAGACACCGGAGATCCGTCAGCGGCTGGAGTATGAGCTGAACACCATTATCAGCATGGGGTATGTGGATTATTTCCTGATTGTCTGGGATTTTATCAACTTTGCAAGGACCCATGGCATTATGGTAGGCCCAGGGCGCGGCTCGGGAGCGGGTAGCATCGTAGCGTACTGCCTGCACATCACCAATATCAATCCGCTGAATTATCAGCTGATTTTTGAGCGCTTTCTCAACCCGGAGCGGATTAGTATGCCGGATATTGACGTCGATTTCTGCTACCGGCGCCGCCAAGAAGTGATTGACTATGTGGTGGAGAAATACGGAGAGGATCGGGTTGCACAGATCATCACGTTTGGCACTATGGCGGCGCGGCTTGTGATCCGGGATGTGGGCCGCGCCTTGGATATGACATATGCGGAAGTGGACAAGATTGCCAAGATGATTCCCTTTGCGCTGGGAATGACCATCGACAAGGCGCTAACCATGAATCCGGAGTTGGCCTCAGCCTATGAGTCCGACGAGAAGATCCGATATCTCATTGACATGTCAAAGCGGTTGGAAGGTCTCCCGCGCCACTCCTCAACCCACGCGGCAGGCGTTGTAATCTCCAAAGCCCCGGTGGTTGAGTATGTACCCGTCAGTGCAAACGATGGCGTCGTCACAACCCAGTTTACCATGAACACGCTGGAAGAACTGGGCCTGCTCAAAATGGACTTTCTCGGCCTTCGGACCTTGACGGTCATTCAGGATGCCATTGATA
>CAUFVC010000222.1:0-4571 GCA_959029275.1 uncultured Eubacteriales bacterium
GACATGGGCCGGGTGCCGCACTACGCTCCATCCCATCTCCGAAATATGCAACATGCCATCGATGCCCCCGAGATCCACAAAGGCGCAGTAATTGGTCAGCGTCTTGACAACGCCGTTGACACGGGCTCCGATCTCCAGCTTCTTCAAGGTCTCTTCCCGCTTTTCATTCAGCTCTTCCAGCAGGACGCTCCTGCGGTCTCCCAAAATCCGATTGCGCTTGCGCTGTAGGCGAATAATCCGAAATTGGACTTCCTGGCCCACCAAGGTCTTCAGGTCCACTCTCCGAACGTCGGCCAGGGATGCCGGAATGAAAGCCTTGCTGCCCTTGTACTGCACGGTGACGCCATTTTCAAAGGCCTCCTGAACCGTACCCGTCAGAATCGCCTTCGTCTCAAAGGCCTCCTCCAACTCCGCATAGGTCTTGTCCTGAAGTAAGCGCCGGCGGCTCAGCAGGATCTCACTGTCCCCCACCTTGACGACCAGAACCTCCATCACATCGCCCACCTTGACCTGCTCTGTCAGAGGCGCATCCGTGCCGCCGTACTCCTCTCTGCTCATGGTCCCATCACACTTGTAGCCTATATTCAAAACGATCTCACTGTCCGTTACCTGAACCACGGTCCCGGTGACGATATCCCTGGAATGGACTTCTTTAAAACTTTCATTCAATAACTCTTCAAACGTATTGATCTCACTCATCTTCCTAATAACCTCCTGCATGATAAAATTCGGCGTGGATGCCCCGGCCGTAATCCCCACCTTCTCCATCTTCATGGATCGGATCTCCTCCGGGGAAAGCTCCTGGGCGTTCTCAATATATAGAGCCTTCGGACAGCGCTGAAGGCACAGCTCATAAAGCTTCCGGGTATTTGAGCTATGTTTCCCGCCAATTACGATCATCACATCCACTTGCTCTGCCAAATCAATCGCTTCCTGCTGGTGCTCATGGGTTGATTTGCAAATCGTAGGAAACACTCTTAAATTATACCCTATTTCTCTCAATTTCTCAACAATTTTCTGAAATTTAAATATATTAAATGTCGTTTGGGCGACCAGACAAAATTCTTGTCCATTCCTTTGTGGAAGTTTTCCAAAATCTTCCTCTGACTGTATAATAAAACAGTCATTTTGACACCATCCCTTGATTCCCTCCACTTCCGGATGCTCTGGATTCCCTAAAATGATCACCGGGCATCTTTCCTCTCGGACGATGTTGTGTATCTTCTTGACATAGGGGCATGTGGCATCCAGGATGTCAACCTGTTGTTCCTCCAAACGGCGGTATACCTCTTCCCCCACGCCGTGAGCCCGGATCGCCGCCTCATCGCCAGCGCGCAGTTCACTCACATCGGTGACTGTCCTGACGCCCTGTCTTTCCAGGCGGGCCACCACATCCGGATTGTGGATCAGGGGGCCAATGGTGTACAGCGTCTTTCCATTCTTCTCAGCCGTCCGCTTCTCCACAAGCTCCAGCGCATTTCGAACGCCAAAGCAGAATCCCGCCGTCTTCGCCACCTGAATAGTCATGACGCCCTTCCCCCGGCTAACGCGCAGATACGGTCAACAACCTCTTGGACCGTCATCTGTGTCGAATCCACAAGAACGGCATCCTCCGCCTGTCGAAGCGGCGCGATGGCGCGGTGGGAATCTCGATAATCCCGGGCGGCAATCTCCTCCTGGATGGACTCCTGGGAAAAGCCGGTCTCCCCTTTCTGGCACAGCTCTTGATACCGCCTTCTGGCCCGCTCTTCCACCGACGCCGTCAAATAGATCTTCACGCCTGCGCCGGGCAAGACCGCGGTTCCGATGTCCCGCCCATCCATTATGACATCGTATCTCCCGGCAAGTTCCCGCTGCAACCCTAATAGCTTTTCTCTGACACACGGATAGACCGCTATTTTGCTGGCAGCTTCCCCCACATCCTGGGAGCGGAGCTGGTCCGTCACATCCTGCCCTGCAATGTACATTCTCTGTACTCCGCCGGAAAACCGGATGGTTGCGCTGACAGAGGACAAGGCGTCTTCCACCGACGCCTCGTCGGAAAGGCAGACCCCCTCCCGCAGCAAATACCACCCCAGCGTCCTGTACATGGCGCCGGTATCCACATAATGAATTCCCAACTGTTTTGCTACTAATTTAGCCACGGTGCTCTTGCCTGCACCGGATGGCCCGTCTAACGCAATCGTCCGCATTCGATCCTCCTCAATTCCTATTGAAATCGCCTATCCGCCGCGTACATGCCTGCCGATACGCCGGTGGAGAAGGCTATCTGCAAATTAAAGCCGCCGGTTAGGGCATCCACATCCAATACCTCTCCTGCAAAAAATAGCCCCGGACACAGTTTGGACTCCATCGTCTTAGGATTGATCTCCCGCACATCCACACCCCCCATGGTGACGATGGCTTCCTCCATTCCACGGCTCTGGTGAACTGTCACCGTAAAATCCTTGAGAAGATTTCGCAGTACCGCCCGCTGCTCCCTCGTGATAGAGTTGACCTTTGTCCCTGGGGGAATCCCCGACCGCTCCAGTATGACAGGGATGAGTGTCTGCGGCAGCAGATCATCCAGTGCATTCTGAAAATCGCGCAGAGAGAATTTTTCAAAATCGCGGAGCAATCATCTATCCAATGCATCCTCATCAAGCCCTGGCTTCAAGGCCATGTGGAATACAAAGCCCGCCTCGCCAAAATCCAACCCGTTTCTGGACAGCCAAAGCTGCATATGGCTGGATGCGCTCAGCACCACCGGACCGCTTATGCCAAAGTGGGTGAAGAGCAGCTCTCCGAAATCACGACAGACCACTTTGCCTTCCCTCTCCGTGACCCAAACCGCCGTGTTTCGAAGGGATAACCCTTGCAGCTTGCCGTTCCAGGATTCCCGGCAGACTAGAGGAACCAACCCTGGCCGCCGCGGAGTCACAGTATGCCCCAGCTTTTCGGCCCAGCGGTACCCGTCGCCTGTGGATCCCGTCCTCGGATAGCTCCTGCCTCCCGTGGCAATGACCACAGCTTTGCCCCGATATGCGCCTTGCCCCGTGATGACCGACCATTCGCCCGCCTTCGGCTCAATGGCTTTGACCTCTTCCCTCATATGAAGCCTAGCGCCGGATTCCGACCCATAGCGGGCTAGCGCCGCCACGATATCGGAGGCCCGGTCACTCACAGGAAAGATGCGGCCTCCCCGCTCTTCTTTCACCGGCACCCCCATACGCTCAAAGAACTCCATCACATCGAGGTTGGAAAAGCTGTGAAAGCTGGAGTACAGAAAGCGCCCGTTGGACACCACATTCTCCATAAAGGTCTTCACGTCTGCAACATTCGTGACATTGCACCGGCCCTTGCCGGTGATGCCCACCTTAACGCCGGGGCGCGGATTCTTCTCCAACACCAGCGCGCTGGCTCCTTCCTCAGCGGCCTTCCCAGCCGCCATCAAACCGGCTGCCCCGGCGCCAATGACAATCACATCCCAAGTCCTCATGGCAATGGCTTCCCAAATACAAGATCATCCTTTTCCTCGCTGTCATAGACGTCATACTCTTTCCAGATGGACTCCAGACTGGTGAGTGAATGGGTGATCTCATCCCTGCGGCCTATGCTCAGCGCGACGATGAGTGAATTCAACAAGCTCAGAGGCGCCACCAGGGAATCCACAAAGGACACCATGTCGCTCCTGGCTTTCAAGGTATAGTCGGAAAAAGGGAGTAAGGGCGATAAGTCGCTGTCTGTGACGGCTACGACTTTCGCGCCTCTGGACTTGGCAAATTCCATAGCGCGGACGGTCCGCTTGGAATACCGCGGAAAACTGATCCCAATCACCACGTCCTCCGCGCCAATTTTCAACATCTGCTCAAAGGTCTCGCTGACACTGTTGGTATGAATCAATCGCACATCGTCGAACAGGAGATTCATATAAAATCCGAGAAAGGCCGCCAGCGACGCACAGCTTCGAACGCCGAGAATATAAATTCGGCGGGAGTGCAGGATCACCTCCACCGCCTTTTTGAATTCTTCTTCATCCGCCATCTCCAGCGTAGCCTTGATGTTGTCCATGTCAGCCTGCAGGACGGACGTGAGAATATGGGATTGATCCATCCTGCCCTTGGATACTTCCATTCGCTGCAGCGCTGTCAGCCGGACTTTGACTAGCTCTTCCAGCGCGCGCTGCAAACTTGGATAGCCATCGTACCCCAGCTCATTGGCAAACCGGACCACCGTGGACTCGGAAACCCCCACAACCTGTCCAAGCTTGGATGCCGTGAGGTACACCGCCTTCTCATAGTGCTCCGTAATGTAGTTGGCCAACAGCTTCTGCCCTTTGCTCAAATGGGGATACCGCTCATTGATTCTCTTTAACACATCATTGCCCTGCGCCATGACTCCACCTTCTCGTTCCTCTTTCCTTCAATTTTCCAACGATTGAATTTTTCTGCTACGCAAAAATCACATCTACCATTATAGCGCAGATTTTGAGATTTGCAAGTCCTCTGCCAAAGATTTTTCCCCGAAGGCTCATGGGCAAAAAAGGGGCTGTCTCAAAATGATTTTCCAAAATCACGCGAGGCAGCCCCTCG
>CAUFVC010000223.1:0-4556 GCA_959029275.1 uncultured Eubacteriales bacterium
AGCTTTTCTTATTTGTGTCAGTCAATCGGAATTTAAAGAGTATGAAGTCGGATCGCTGCGGCCAGGGAGTCAGGGATCCGCACAGTTAGAATATCGTGGGCAGATTGTGTACAATGCGGATCCCCGATTGGCAATGAGCGCTTATGCCGCCATTGTGATTCGGACAGACCCGCCGGCTCCGTCGAAACCCCGGGATGTCCTGGTAGGGTATCGCCAGGATCTCGTCACGTGGACGGACAAACAAAATGTGGATCAGACCACACCTCCGCGCCCTGTTCCGGTCCCCGCTCAACCGGAGAACCTTCCGCCAGAGCCAGAGGAGATGCCGGAGGTTGTGGAGCCACAGCCGCCTATGGTTTCAGAGGAACCGGAGGAGGTGGAAGCGGTTGAAGAGCGTGAGGAGCAGGATACGGAGGGGGACAGCGAACCAAGGGAGGTAGGCGAAGAAGCTTCTGCCAGAGCCCTGATCATTGAAGAGAGCACCAGCGAGGAGCCGGTTGGGGAGGAGCCCAAGAAAAAACTCCTGATTCTGGAGCATGGGGAGCCAGAGGAGGAGCCAGAGCCGGTTCCGCTGCCAGAGCCGGAGCCGGGGGTAGAACCGGTACCGATGCCGGCGCCAGAGTTGGAGCTAGAGCCGGTTCCGCTGCCAGGACCAGAGTTTGGGCCGGAGCCCGATCCGGAACCACCGGTGCAGGCTGTGCCGGAATCACAGCCTATGGCTATGTTAGACCCTGCCAAAATGCGATGCGCGCTTGAGTATATGTTTTCGGAATACCCTTCCATTTATCCATACCGGGAGAGCGATCAAAATTGGATCCGAATCGACCCGCGGGATATGGCTGTGCTGCCTTTGGACACCTGGTCCATGGATAATAGCCCTTTTATTCTACACGGCTATACGCGGTACAAACATTTAATTTTGGGGAGAAGCCAAGATAACAGCGAGGATGGCGTGTGCATTCTCGGAGTCCCATACCGGTATGCTGCTGCCCAACAAGAGCAAGGCGCGAAATGGGGCTTTACGGAATTTAAAACTTCCAGCTGTAGACCACCCAGCGAAGGCGACTACGGATATTGGATACGAAGGATTCCGTTTTAGCCAGGGAAAGAACCGCTATGCCATCAAGACGATTGATTGCGCGGCGGTTTTTTGCTATAAGAGTATAATGTGGAGCCGCGTATGGAAAAAGTAAGGAGATTGTAATGGATACGTAAGCTGGCGTTTACAAAGAATTCATATCCCTTTGCTATGATAATAACCGTAGTATTATTCCCCCTTTTTATTTTTGAAAATCCTCTCGCTGTGGGAGGATTTTTTTTTGTAAATGCCGCCCCCATATGCGGAAGCTAATGTACTGAAAAAGTGGAATAGCCACTTTTGAGAGAATCTGTCGATGAAAAAGGTTTGACATTCAAAATACTTTCGAGTATAATCGTAAAAGAGATTAGCTGTTACTGAGAGGCGGACGTTAGAGGGAAGGCGGATAGAATGAAGGATACGATGATTTATCAGCTCCTGTGCGACCTTCAAAAAGATCTGGAGTATATGGAGGCGCGGGAGCTCAAAAAGAGTCTTTATCACGATCTTTCTGTGACTGAGCTTATGACCATCTGTACGATTAAAAATCTGCAAAATCCGACGATGACGGATATTGCCTCGAGCCTTCGGATCACGCTGGGCACGCTGACAATCGCCATCAACCGCTTAGCCAAAAAAGGATATGTGCAGCGCAAACGGTTGGATACGGACCGCCGTATCGTGCTGGTCCAGCCCACGGAGAGAGGAGCCGCCGCGGCCAAGATCCACGAGACTTTTGAGAGAAGAGCGCAGCAGAAATTCCGGGAGGCGTTGGGGAAGGAGGACGCATCCCTATGTTTAGATATGTTGAGAAAGCTACAGCTTTTTTATCTGAGGCCTGACGTGCAAGATGCCATGCACAGGGGAAAGCTTGACAAATAGTGTTAGATCGTATATACTTTGAAAATCAAAGTAACTTGGAAAGAATAGGAGATGCCAGCTTCATGGATCAAAAGGAAAAACAGAGGTGTTACAATTATCAGAACCGACAAGATGTATTCGGAGATATCGGAATTTTAGGAACAGGAAGTGCCCTGCCCGAGACGATTCTTTCCAATGACGATTTGGCCGAGATAATGGATACGTCCGATGAGTGGATCCAAACCCGAACGGGGATTGGGCAGCGGCATATTGCGACAAAGGATACGACGGTGACCCTGGCGGTGAAAGCGGCAAAGAGAGCCTTGGAGATGGCGGGTATCACAGGGGATGAGATCGATTTGATTATCGCCACCACTGTGACGCCGGATTACCGGTTTCCATCGGTATCCTGCCTAGTTCAGAGGGAGATCCGGGCGGCAGGCGTGCCGTGTTTTGACCTGTCAGCCGCTTGTTCTGGATTTATCTACGCCATATCCACGGCCTATAAATTTTTACAGACGGGGATGTACCGGCATGTGCTCGTCGTGAGCGCGGAAACCTTGTCGCGGCTTGTGGATTGGAGCGACCGTTCCACGGCGGTGCTCTTTGGAGATGGCGCGGGGGCTGTGGTGTTAGGTCCCAAAAAGGGAAGCGGCCTTTTAGTAGAAGAATTGGGCGCCGACGGGGCAGGAGCTCAGCTCATTGTATCGTCCGAGCTAAATAGCAGGGATGGCCGCTATCTCAGCCGGATTAAAGCGGAGGAACTGGAACCCAACGATCCCAGGCAGATGCTGGCGGAGATTGAGAAAAATGCGACCCCGTATATGACCATGGATGGACGGGAAGTCTATAAGTTTACAACGACAACGGTGGTGCAGAGTATCCGGCGGGTGATGGAGAGCGCCGGCCTGGAGAGCGCGGATGTATCGAAGTTCATTTTACATCAGGCAAACTCTCGCATCATCGATGCGGTGGCAAAGCGAATGAAGGCGCCTATAGAGAAGTTCCCCATGTCGATCCACGACAACGCCAACACGAGTTCGTCCACGGTCCCCATACTGCTGGACAATCTAGTCCGCGCCGGCGCCATGCAGAGGGGAGAGCTTTTTATCCTATCAGGTTTCGGGGCAGGGCTCACATGGGCATCGGCGCTGCTGTCATGGTAGAAATATTGATGTCAATTTTCACGGGTTATCCGGGAAATTAGCATATACTCAAGTTGAAGCAAAGGAGGCTATGGCAATGGTATTTGAGAAGATTCAGGAAATCATCGCGGATAAATTGGGACTCGACGCAGACGAGATCACACAGGAATCCAGTATCAAAGATGATTTGAATGCAGATTCTTTAGACCTGTACGAGATTGTGACAGGCATCGAAGAAGAATTCGATGTGGAAGTGCCAACGGAAGCGTTGGGTACGATGAATACGGTCCAGGACATGGTCGAATATATCGAATCGCTGCAAGCTTAAGACGGGGATAGGTGAGGGCGCCGCGACATGGAGAGATGGACTGCGGCGCTCTCCACCGGACTTATGTTTAGAAGATTTCAATCCATGAGGATTATGATATAGAATACCTCACATTTCGGTGGGGCAATGGCTAAAAGAAAGAGAGGCACTATGAAGAGGACAGCTTTTTTATTTCCCGGGCAAGGGAGTCAGCGCGTCGGCATGGGGCGTGATCTGTTGGAGACGTTTCCGGCCTTCCGGCAGGCGATGGATGAGGCGGACGCCGCTCTCGACTTTTCCGCCACGAAGCTTTGCCTGGAGGGGCCAGAGGAACAGCTAAATCAAACACAGTTTACACAACCGTGTCTTTTGGCGGTGTCGGCGGGTATTTGTCGAATCCTGGAGCAGGAGGGCGCCCGGCCTGACGCTGTGGCAGGGTTAAGCCTTGGAGAATACACAGCCCTGGTGGCCGCCGGCGTCTTGGATTTTTCCAAGGCCGTGGCCCTGGTGCGCAAACGGGGTCAATGGATGGAGGATGCGGTGCCCGGAGGCAGAGGCGGCATGGCGGCCGTACTTGGGGCTGAGCGGGAGACCGTGGTTCGCATATGCAGGGAGGTCACCGCAGATAGTACAGCGCCTGACGTGGTGGAACCCGCCAATTTCAACTGTCCCGGACAGATCGTTATATCAGGGGAGCGGTCCCTAGTGGAAATCGCCGGCGCCAAGCTAAAGGAAGCGGGTGCGAAAAAAGTCATCCCGCTTGTGGTCAGCGGTCCGTTCCACAGCTCCATGCTTCACACGGCGGGCGAAAAGTTGGAGGAGGAGTTTAAGTCGATTTGCTGGAGGACTCCGGCGATGGACTATTATACCAATGTGACAGGATGCAAGGTAGAAGATGAAACGGCAATCCCCGGCCTCCTGGTGCGCCAAGTACAGTCCAGCGTGTACTGGGAGGATACCATCCGCCATATGCTGGAAGACGGCGTGGATGAGTTCGTGGAGGTCGGCCCGGGAAAGACCTTAACCGGTTTTATCCGAAAGATTGACAGGGGGCTGCGGGTCTGGAATATTGAGGATACGGCCACGCTGAGACAGTATTTGGAGCAGCGGCAGGCGTAAGCAGGACAGGAGGACAGGAAGATGGACCGAAATTTGGAGGGAAAGA
>CAUFVC010000224.1:0-4550 GCA_959029275.1 uncultured Eubacteriales bacterium
CGGATTCTGAGATCTTTATGGACGAGATGACCGCATACTGCCATGAGAAGGGATATCCGCTGTTCCCCATTTCTGCTGCTACGGGAAAGGGAATCGATGCGCTGTTAAATCATGTCGTCAAGCTGCGGGATCAGATGGCTCCGGAGCCCATTGTCTTTGAGCGGGAATACTTTATTGACGAGTCCCACCCCGAGGAAGGGGAGGGCGATGGCATTCTGGTAGAAAAGCTCTCAGACGCCTTGTATCGGATTTCCGGTGCTCCCATCGATAAGATGCTCGGGTATACGAATCTGGAATCGGAAAAAGGATTCGATTTCTTTCAGAGATTCCTGCGGGACCGCCACGTGATCAAGCGCTTGGAGGAGATGGGAATCTCGGAGGGCGATACGGTCGAAGTTGCGGATATTGCATTTGAGTACTACCCCTAAATACATGACGGATAAAAGGAGCTGAAAACAATGCTGACATCAAAACAGAGAGCATACCTCAAATCGCTTGGCTCCAATATGGACGCTATATTTCAAATTGGAAAGCAGGGGGCGTCGCCGGAGGTTGTCAAGGCGCTGGACGATGCGCTGGAAGCGAGGGAACTGATCAAGATCTCGGTGCTGAAGAATGGTTTTGACGACATACACGCGCTGACGGAAGTCATTGCGTCCCGAACCCACTCCGAGCCGGTTCAAATTATCGGACACAAAATTCTTCTCTATCGCCCAAAGAAAAAGGATCCCAAGATTGAGCTGCCCAAATAAACAGGAGGAACCGGCTGAAGAATGGATGACTTCAGTCTCATCGCTGCTATGCATACCTATCGAGAATCAGGCGCCGCCTATACGAACTTTTATTTTAGCAAGCCTCTAAAAATTGCCGTCATGGGTGGCACCTTCGATCCGATCCACTATGGCCATCTGGTTACGGCGGAGGCGGTTCGCCACCAGTATGATATCGGCCAAGTTTTATTCGTTCCCACAGGACATCCCCCGCATAAAAAGCAGTCGGAGGTTACACACCCGGAGGACCGGTATCTGATGACCATGTTGGCGACGGAGACGAATCCTGCTTTTTACGTATCGCGGATTGAAATTGAGCGGACGGGATTTACTTACACCGTGGATACCATTGAGGAGCTCAAGGGAATTTATCCCTCCAACACGGAGATATTTTTCATTACAGGGGCGGACGCATTTCACGAAATTCTGACATGGAAAAACGCGGAACACCTTTTAAGCAGTTGTACTTTCGTGGCGGCTACACGACCTGGCTATCGGCGAAAGGAGCTGTCGGAAAGAGTGGAGAAGTTGGGCAAGGATTTCGGAGATCACCTACATTTTTTGGAGGTTCCGGCCCTCTCCATATCCTCCTCCGATATCCGGCAGCGGGTGCGGGAGGACCGGCCCATCAAATATCTCCTGCCGGAGAGCGTGGAGAACTATATCTACAAACATGCGCTGTATGGGCCTATTAGCGCCACATAGGAGGAATCGTCTTGCAAGCATTCAATCGAATTGGACAGTGGGAATATGAGGAATTGCGCGGGCAGATTTTGGAGATGCTTGTGAAGACGCTCAAACCCAAGCGGTATATCCACACTCTCGGCGTGGAATCCACCGCCATTGCCCTGGCCCGTCTCAATGACGAATCCCCGGAGCAGGCTTCCATCGCGGCATTGCTCCACGACATGGCGAAGAACCGCACCGATGAGGAAGTGCTGGCCATCTGCCGGCAAAACGCAATTGACCTCCATCCGAATGAGCGCTATATGTCTCTATTACATGCGTTTGCCGGTTCCGTTTTGGCGAGAGAGGCGTTTCCGGGGCTTCCGGAGGAGATCTATACTGCCATACGCTACCATGCCACGGGGCGGCCTCACATGTCCACTGTGGAAAAGATCATCTTTTCCGCCGACTATATCGAGCCAAACCGAAAGCCCTTTCAAGGGCTGGAAACGGCCCGTGAGCGGACTTTTGCGGACCTGGATAAGGGCTGTATCCTGATTCTGGAACAGACCATTTCCTATTTGAAAGCAAAAAAGCAAGCGATCCACCCTTTGACACAGGACACATTAGATGACCTGCTGTAGACTGTATAAGAAGTTTGAAGGAGGTAACATAAACCGTGATGAAACAGGATGACATCAACAAGGATCTCGCCATATCGGCGGCCATGGCCCGAATTGCCTATGAAGCCTTGGATGATAAACAGGGTGAAGACATTAAAATCTTGGATATCCATGAGATTTCTGTGTTGGCAGATTATTTCCTAATTGCCCATGGAAAAAATCAAAATCACGTCAAGGCTCTGATTGATGAGGTTCAAGATAAACTTGCCCTGAATGGCTATTATGCGGGCAACATTGAAGGATACCAGGAGGGAACCTGGGTTTTGATGGATTTTGGGCGAATCATTGTCCATGTATTCCACAGAGACGCTCGATTGTTTTATGATTTGGAGCGCATCTGGTCAGATGGAAAGACGATCTCCATCGACCAATTGGCTCAGTAAAAGCCAGGCGGGGGATGGCCCCCAAGACTTCGTAAAAGGCAAGTTTTACGAAGTCTTGGGGAGATCCACTCTCGAAAGGAGAGATGCCTCTACACAACCTTTAATCTTTATTAGCAATATTTTTTGTGTTGACTTTTACATTATTTTATGATATTGTATTAAAAACGAATTTCCGCCGGGAAAACGCTTATTTTTGCTCCGTTAGGCCATTGCAGGAGCAAAAATAAGCGTTTTGTTTTTACAGGAAATGAATGATAGGGAGATGATACTATGTGGATACTTTTAGGAACAGTCATAACAACCAGTTTTTTTGACAGCTTGAATCCTTCTGCTATTGCAGAGCAAATGCTGTTGCAGGCTATGGTGAAAAACAAAAGACACATCTGGTTTTTTATTTTGGGAATCGGAACAGCAAATCTCGCATTAGGACTGGCAATCTATTACGGTATTGCTACGTGGGTTTCAAAACTACTTTCCAAAGCCATTGAAATTTATCCATGGTATGTATATGGTGCTGCGCTGGGCGCAGGTGTACTTTGCTTATTGTTGGGAATTCGTCTAATTGTCAAAACCAAACTCAATGCGAAAAACAATAGTGAAGAAACGAGCGAAGTAAAAAAGCCTGCGCAGCTTTCCCCCGTATCTTTATTCCTCTTAGGTGCGGCTTTCTGTGCTGTTGAATTGACAAGCGCGTTTCCTTATTTCGGCTTTTTAGCAATATTAACAACATATAATTTACTATTTCCACTCGTCCTAGTTTTCATAATGATATATAACTTCATGTATATATTGCCGCTTATTCTAATTTATTTTGCATATAACAAACTGCAAGGCACATCTGTTATTAAAAAAATAGAAAGTATTTTAAGCAAAGTTGCGGCCTACGTCGTCCCTGTTGTAGTAACTTTGTTGGGTGTTTTTTTACTTTATTACGGAGTATATATTCGTTAGTCTAAAGGAAAACAAGGCAAAAAGGCCAACGACCCCTTTCCGATCCGGAGTTGTCAGCCTTTTTTGTGTCCACTCCTCCACCGCTCTCCCTGCGGCAAAAAGCAGAAGTGGCGGTGGAAACGATGCGATTAATAATCCCGAACCCAGAGTTTGTAAAAGCCCTGCGGGTGTTGGCATGCCGGACAGATCTTGGGGGCTTCCTCCCCTTCGTGGATATAGCCGCAGACCTGACAGATCCAGGCCACTTTTGTGTCCCTGCTAAATACCTGTTCCTTCTTCATATTGTCGGCCAGCGTCAAAAACCGTTCTTCGTGGTGCTGTTCCACCTTCGCAATATTGCGGAATGTAGCGGCGATGATGGGAAATCCTTCTTCGTCGGCCAACTTTGCAAATTCAGGGTACAGGTCGTGCCATTCTTCATGTTCTCCCTGGGAGGCGGAGACTAGGTTTGTCAGGGTGTCGTTGAGAGCCACGGGGAAATCAGCGCCGATGTCGACAGTCTTTTGATTCAGACCTCCGTCGTTCAAAAAGATAAAAAAGCGCTTTGCATGAGATTCCTCGTTGGCTGCCGTCTCATGGAAGATGTTCGCCATCTGGATATATCCCTCTTGGCGCGCAATTTTTTCATAGAATGTATAGCGGTTGCGCGCCTGGGACTCACCTGCGAAGGCTTTCATCAGATTGGTGGCCGTCTGGGTCCCTTCAAGCGATGGCGTGTTTGCTGATGCGTTCATGGTAAAATAAAACCCCTTTCTTTGGAATCTATGGTTAGATTCTCCTAAAAAGGGGAGTTTATGCATTTGCTCGATAAAAATATGTTCCGCTCTTATTCCTCCGCCGGAATGTCTTCCTCCTGCACAGGGGTTTCCGGCAGCGTAGTCCCGCTGGAATAGCTGTTCAGGGTGGAGTCATCCAGGATATCGGTGATATCCAGAATCGTATCGCCACTGCCAGAAACTGTTGGCAGTTTGCCGTCCCACTTATTGATCCATTCCATCAACAGGGTTTCCTTGGTGATCTCCTGGTTCTTCAAGCGGTAGCTCTCCGCCTCCGCCTTTGCCTTCTCAATCTGCTGCTCCGCCTCGACTTTGACCCGG
>CAUFVC010000225.1:0-4549 GCA_959029275.1 uncultured Eubacteriales bacterium
TCATTCGTCGCTGTTACGCCGGTGATCTCCATGGTTGTGCCGGTAATATTATTCCATGTCCTGCCGCCGTCCACGCTGTATTTCATGGAGGTATCCACATCCGACAGCGTACCGCCCTTATCGCTTGTTGCGGTAAATGTAGCGCTTGGCGTTATTTCTGGAGACAAGGGGGGTTGGGTTGTCGTCAATGCAACCAGTTGCAATTCACTGGCATAGTCTGTTTTGTAGTCGCCGTTATACTGCTCTGAGAACAGATAGAGTGAATCGGTTTTGCTGTCGAAGCTGGCCGGCAGGGTGATTTCCACTGTGCCGCTTGCCTGTTCTTCAGACGTCACATTCACCAGCCTGCCGTAATATGTGATGTTGTTCTTCTCGTCCATGATGACAGCGGAGACATACTCATGCTCCCCGACGCTCGCGTCTTTGTAGCTTATGGTGATGGTGCTGCCGTCTATGGTTGTATTGTCCACGCTGAAGCCGCGCCGGCTGTCCAAAAGGGTCAGCTTCCACTCTGCGATGCTGGCGATCCTTGCAACCTCCGTCAGGGCGTCAGCGCCTACATCGCCGGAAGCTTTTCCGTTTTCGGCGGCGGATGCGAAGAGGACAGAACCTAGATTCAGGTTAAAAGCGGGACGTGCCCAGAAAAGGTCAGAAGACCTTTCATAATCGGGCGAACCGTAGTACTTGACAGGGCCGCTCCTGTGAACGTCCTCAAATGTGCAGGACGACCGCAGCCACCAAATGAGGGCATAGAAGCTTTGACCATTTCCCTCCATCACAGATGTCCAAGTGTCGCGATTGCTTGTATACCCCAGGTAATCACGAAGCTCATTTGCCGAGAGGGAGAACAGCGTGTCGCCATAAAGGTTACTGGGAAAATAAGTATAATTGCCAAATGTGACGGAGCCCTCTTCGTTTTTTGTTGACTCCAGAATAGCCTCCTGCTCAAGGGGGCTGAAATATTGTTCATTTTTGGCGGCTTGCAGCAGCTCATTTTGCAGCGTACTGCCTTGGTAGTTATTGTTGGTACCGAGGGGCGTTTTAAACATTCCGGTTTTAGAAAGCAAAAACATCGCGTTATCGGCGTCTACCGTGTTCATGCCATCACTATATGTGCCGCCGTTGCCGTTTGTTGACAACACCTGCCATTCTCTGCTATCCGCGCCGTAATAGACCGAGTAGCCGGCCACTATACTGTCCGCCCCCATTTGCATGGAGAGGGTGTTTGTAATCTCTACCTCTTGAAGGGCGCTTGCATAATCCGACTCGAGGTTGGGGGTAACACCGTATCTCCCGCGGAAGTTATACTGCTCCGAGAACAGATAGAGCGTATCGGTTTCGCTGTTAAAGCCATCCGGTAGGGTGACTTCCACCGTGCCGTTTGCCTGCTCCTCAGACGTCACATGCATCAGCCTGCCGTAATGTGAGATGTTGCCGTCCTTGTCGATGATGACGGCGGAGGTATATTCGTTTTCGCCGGCGCTCGCACCGGTGTATTCCACGGTGAGCCTGGTGCCGTTAGCGATTCCCACATCTGCGCTGAAGTTACGCCCGCTGTCCAGAAGGGTCAGCCTCCACATTTTAGGCCCATTATCGCCTTGAGAATAGGCGTCGACCTCCTCCAAGGACGATGAGATAGAAGGCTGAAATTTTCCATAGTCATTGTAAATATCTTGACCCTCGTAGGTGAACTTAATTACATTGGTGATAAAGAGAACCGAGTTTGGATTCAGGTTTAAAGCCGGCCGGGCCCAGATATGATCGTCGGAGACAATGGAAAATACCGGACTGTCTGAGCTGTCGACGACGCCGGCCGCCCTTAGGGAAGAGCCAACATCACAAGCTGAGCGCATCCACCAATCACCCACCTCTAGCCCGTCTGACCAGCCATCGCCTGTATAGCCTAAGTATTCTTCGAACTCATTTGCCGAGAGGGCAAACATCGTGTCGCCGTTCAGGCCGTCGTCAAAATAGCTAACCCAGCCTAATTCTGTGGAGGCGCCATCTTTTGTTGTCTCCAGAATGGCCTCCTGCTCAAGGGGGCTGAAATATTCTGTGTTTTTCGCGGCGCTCTGCAATTGCTCTTGCAGCGTACTGCCTTGATAGTTATCGTCGTTACCGAATTCCGTTGTAAATATCCCCGTGTCAGAAAGTAAGAACGGCACATTTTGGGCGTCCACAGTGTTTGTGCCGTCGCTGTAGGTACCGCCGTTGCCGTTTGTCGATACCACCTGCCACGTTCCTTGTTCCGTGCCGTAATACACCTTGTCCCCGACCAATAGGCCGGCGGTGCCTGGTTGCAGCATCTTCCTCTGAGCGCCATCTCCGCCCGCCGCGAATACTGTCGCCGGCATCAGTGTAAATACCATGCACAGGCAAAGCAGTATCGCCGTCAATCGTTTTTTTACACTCATCTTGTTTCCTCCTTTTCATTGGTTTTCACCTGTATCAGTTTCGCGCCGGAGCGCGTCTTTTCGTTGTGGCATACCCCCAGCAGGGAACCCCGAGGCTGACGGAAATAGACGCAGGAGCCGCAGTCGATGCACCGCGGCTCGTCCTCCACCGGCTCGCTGTACCTGCAGGCGTCCTCAATGGTCAGCAGGATGGGACGCCCCTCCGGCGTGTATACCGGGTTTTCGATGAGACTACTGTAATCCTCCAGATATTGTTGGGAGCGTTCATCCCAATGCACGGGAATATCCAGAATCCTACCCTCGATCTCGTATCGTTTGGCCTTCTCCATTTCCCTCAGCCCCCTTCTTTTCTCTATGGCGCGGGCAGAGCGCTGTGCGGGGTCCATGGATGCGCACGCAGCGAACACCCCCTCTCCCTCACTGACGGATTCGTTGCGGTGGAAAAAGGACGCGCTTCAGCCGCGGATGAACCGTGGGCGAGACGTGTCCTTTTACATGGCGTTATGACATTGCGCGCAGGGGAAAATGATAGGCTTTCTGTTTGCCTCTTTGTAGGGAATGAATGCCATCTCCTAAGAGCGTTTTTATAAGCTTTCATTGCTTTCCTTTCTCTTTGCGGCAATACCGGCCGCCGTATGCCTGGTTAACTCCATGATTATGCCTTTATTATACCGAAAGGCAATTTCGATTTCTATTACCCGTTTAGCCCCCTAAAATGGGTGATGCCCACGGCCTCCCTTGGGCTTTTTTCTGTTTTAGTTCTTTCCTTGTTTCTACATTTAACTTCCTCATCGCCTCAGAGATATGCCTTTTCACCGTATTGGCCGATACATTCAGATGCTCCGCGATTTCCTGGTTGGTCCAGCCCCTGGCGGCCAACATGGCCATGGAAAATTCGGTGGTGGTCAGATCATCCGCTACGTCGTGCCCAGTGATTGGATTATGAACTCTACGCCATCCGGAAGAGAAACGATAGGTGATGTCGATGATCCTCTTAAAATCCTTGGGCCATTTTGGCTTAATGGCCGCCTCCAGCATGGCGTCCAACAGGCCGTGATGTTCCCCAAAGCCTTCGATGAGATCATCGGGCCGGGCAATCTCCCACGCGGTCAGAAGATGGACCTCAGCCCGATCCGGCTGTTTGAGGCTCATATAGTCCATGACCGCCACCAGATGCAGGTAGATGGCGGGGATGGGGTAGTTTGCCGCGCCCATGGCAAGGGTGGCCTCCACAATGCCAGCGCTGCGGGCATATTCCTCTTTCAAATAGAGATAATGGGCCTGTACATACAGCGCAAAGGCCCGAAGCCCCGGCGGCAGCAGCGGCAGAAAGCTCTCAACCTCCGGCATTTCCTCCGGCAGTGGCAGATGGAGCAACACCGCCCCAGTCGACGCGATAAAAGCCGACGCAGCCCGGAACTGGGGCGACTGCTCCCCTGCGGCGGCAAGGAAGGTGTTCAGCTCCCCCAGAGCAAATCTAGCCCTCGGTATCTCTCCAATGGAGAGATTGGCGTAAGCGTAGAGCAGACAAGCGGAGAGCCGCGCTCCCATGTCGGAACTGGTGAGATAGGGCTCAGCCTCTTTTGCCGCCGCCTCCGGTTGGCCGCTGAAATAGTGATACTCGGCAAGGGCGATATCACGCTGAGGGCCTGCAGCCATCCCTTCCGCAGCTTCCCGGCAATGGCCCGGAGCAAAAGCCGTATTCATCAGCGGCATTAGATTGGTGTGATCCAGCGGACCGCCGGGAGCCATCTCTTCCGGAGCGGATTTTGTTTGCTGACGTGTCCGGCGGGGATCGCCGGGCTTCTCCGCATCATCCGGAATCGCCCATGACTTTCCAAACCTCTGGGCGCCGGGGATGCGGCCCTCGGCGCAGTATTGGTTGATCCTTCGTTCGGATACGCCCCATTTTTCCGCCGCTTCCCGGATAGAAAGATAACTTTTCATTCCGCCACCGCCTTTTAAAGGGGAATGCCTCTGGGAGGACAATTTCGCATCTATCATTCTATCGTTGATAATTATATACGAATATCCGTAGATTTTCAAGGCTTTTTCCTACTGCGCGTATGGTTTGGAGCTCGCCTGCTAGTATGTTTGTTAAGTGATCATTCTAGATCATCAACTAGGATGACGAC
>CAUFVC010000226.1:0-4543 GCA_959029275.1 uncultured Eubacteriales bacterium
CCGTCCCATCGAGAATCCCTACAGCCCCTACGGGGGGATCGCCGTGCTGAAGGGAAATCTGGCCCCGGACGGCTGTGTCGTCAAAAAGTCTGCCGTAGCGCCTGAGATGCTTGTCCATTCCGGGCCGGCGCGGGTATTTGACAGTGAGGAAGCGGTTATCGAGGCGATCTATGATCAGAAGATTCAAAAGGGTGACGTGGTGGTGATCCGCTACGAAGGGCCCAAGGGCGGTCCGGGAATGCGGGAGATGCTGTCCCCCACCTCAGCCCTGGCGGGAATGGGTCTCGACCGGGATGTGGCCCTGATCACCGATGGACGGTTTTCGGGGGCCACGCGGGGAGCCTGCATTGGCCATGTATCGCCGGAGGCGGCACGGGGCGGCCCTATAGCGCTGGTGCGGGATGGAGACCAGATCGACATCGACATCGAGAAAAAAACGATCCAAGTCCGCGTCTCCGAGGAGGAGCTGGCGAAGCGGCGGCAAGAATGGCAGCCCAAGGAGCCCAAAATCAAGACCGGCTATCTGGCCCGCTATGCGGCTCTCGTCACATCGGCCAGCACAGGGGCTGTGCTGGAATTGCCAACTAACTAGGAAAGGGGGATGCGGTGATGCTGTTAAAAGGAGCCAGCATCCTTGTGGAATGTCTCAAGGAGCAGAAGGTAGATACAGTCTTCGGGTATCCGGGCGGCGCGGTTTTGGAGATTTATGACGAACTCTACAAGCACCAGTCGGAGATCCGCCATATCCTCACGTGTCACGAGCAAGGGGCGGCACACGCGGCGGATGGATATGCCAGGGCAACGGGAAAAACCGGTGTCTGCATAGCCACTTCGGGACCTGGGGCGACCAATCTGGTAACGGGGATCGCCACAGCGTATATGGACTCCATTCCCATGGTGGCCATCACGGGAAACGTGGCGGTGAGTCTGCTGGGAAAGGATAGTTTCCAGGAAGTCGATATTGCGGGCGTCACCATGCCCATTACCAAGCACAATTTTATTGTCAAGCGGGTGGAGGAGCTGGCGGATACCATCCGGCGCGCATTTCAGATCGCACAGTCCGGCAGGCCTGGACCTGTGCTTGTGGACATTCCCAAGGATGTCACAATCAAAAAGGCGGAGTATGAGCGCCAGGAGCCCGCAGCGATTGCGCCCATGACGGAGTATATTTCAGAACCCGCTCTAGAGGAAGCGGTGAGGATGATCCGAAGCGCACGCCAACCTTTTTTGTACGTGGGCGGCGGCGCCGTGATCTCCGGGGCGAACCGGGAGATCGTGAAATTTTCCGAGAGATTGAAGATTCCCGTTGGATCCAGCCTCATGGGGCTTGGCGGGTTCCCCGGCGATCACCCTAATTTTACGGGTATGATCGGAATGCACGGCACGAAAGTGTCCAACGTGTGTGTGACGCACTGTGATCTGCTGATCGTGGCCGGCGCCCGATTCAGCGATCGGGTGGTGAGCAATGTCTCCACCTTTGCGAAACATGCCAAGATTCTGCATTTGGATGTGGATGCGGCGGAGGTGGACAAAAATGTGATAACCGCTCACCATGTGATCGGGGATCTGAACGCCATCTTTAAGGCGCTGAACGAAAGATTGCAGGATTTTTCCATCGACAATGGCGGGTGGCTCCGGGCGGTTCAGGAAAACAAGAAAAAATATCCGCTGCGCACCGTGGAGGACGGCCGTCTTCACGCGGACTATATTTTGCGCTCCATCTATGAGATTGCGGGCGATCAGGCGATTCTGACGACGGAAGTGGGACAGCACCAGATGTGGACAGCCCTGTACTACCCATTTCGCGAACCGCGCACACTGATTACCTCCGGTGGGCTTGGAACGATGGGATATGGGTTTGGCGCGGCCATGGGAGCGCAGCTGGGGCGTCCGGATAAGAGGGTGTTCAATATCGCGGGGGACGGAAGCTTTCGGATGAATCTGAATGAGCTGGCAACGGCGGTTCACTACCAGATTCCCATGATCCAGGTGGTGATGAATAATCAGACACTGGGGATGGTGCGTCAGTGGCAGACGCTGTTTTATGAACAGCGGTATTCCCAGACGAATCTGGACGACCGTGGCCCAGATTTTATGAAACTCGCAGATGCATTTGGCCTGCCAGCGTTTCACGTCTCGACCCCAGAGCAAGTCCGGCCGGCCATCGAAGCGGCGCTGCGGGAGTCGGGACCGGCTATGATTGTCTGCGACGTTCCGAAGGATGACAAAGTGTTTCCGATGGTGGCGCCGGGCGCCTCCATTGAGGAAGTCATGTTGGATGAGGAGTAAGCGACAGCTTGCGGCACATAGATTGAACGCCGCAGGCTGTTTTTTACCCTGTAGAAGTATTTTACTGCCCCTTTGGAAGACGATAGTTTTAAAAATCTCTTGACAAATCTGTCTATTTGCGATAGACTACATATAGAGTCTATTGGCAATAGACAGATCGGAGGGGATCTCGTATGGAGGAAATCAAATTAGGTATGGTTGAAGCTCGCTTTGCCGATATCATTTGGGAAAATGAGCCTTTGAGCACGAAAGAATTGGTTGGTCTCTGTGAAAAAGAACTGAATTGGAAGCGCACCACAACCTATACCGTTCTCAAAAAGTTAAGTGGGCGGGGGATTTTCAAGACCGAGAACAGCACGGTGACCTCGCTGATTTCAAAAGATGAGTTTTATGCAATTCAGAGTGAGAGGTTTGTAGATGAGACGTTTAAGGGCTCTCTACCTGCCTTCATCGCGGCATTTACCACTCGCAAGACTCCCACGGCAGAAGAACTGGAAGAAATCAAAAAAATGATGGATTCCTTCGGGGAGGAATGACAATGAGTGATATCTTTTTAAAAGTATTCAATATGAGCATTACGGCAAGCTGGCTTGTGTTGGCAATTGTGATACTCAGATTTATGTTGAAAAAGGCGCCCAAGTGGATGACCTGTCTGCTGTGGGGCATCGTTGCGCTGCGGCTTGTCATGCCGCTGTCTTTTGAAAGTGTATTCAGTTTGATTCCCAGTGCTGAGCCTATACCGCAGGATATTGCGATTTCCCAGGCGCCGGCGATCAATAGCGGGATACCGGCAGTGGATGACATGCTCAATCCAGTGATCACCCAATCATTTGCGCCTGAGGTCGGGGCAAGCGCAAACCCGCTCCAAATCCTTTTGTTTGCGGCATCGGGCATATGGATTATTGGGATGGCCGCAATGCTGCTGTGTAGCGCTGTATCCTATGCCCGGCTGCACAGAAAAGTGCAGGCGTCGCTTCTGTATCGCGATCATATTTTCTACTGCGATGCGATTGACTTACCCTTTATACTTGGCATACGTAAGCCGAAAATCTATATTCCCTCCGGCATATCCGAGGAACATATGCAGTATGTCATAGCACACGAAGAGGCCCACATCAAGCGCCTCGACCACCGATGGAAGCCGCTTGGATTTGCTCTGCTTGCTGTTTACTGGTTCAACCCATTTATATGGGTGGCGTACAGTCTATTCTGCCGTGACATTGAAAAGGCCTGCGATGAGAAGGTTATCAGAGATATGAATCGGGATGATAAAAAGGGGTATTCTGAAGCGCTGGTGTCGTGCAGCGTTCGGCGCAGAAGGATCATGGCGTGTCCCCTTGCCTTTGGGGAGGTTGGAGTTAAAGAAAGAATAAAGGCTGTGCTGAATTACAAAAAGCCTGCGTTTTGGGTTATCATGCTTGCAGCCGTTGTCTGTATCGCCGTGGCGGTATGCTTTTTAACGAACCCACACGGCGGCAAGCGCGTAGATGAAAGACTGGAAGTGTTTATTGATTGCCAAATCGCAGAACATTTCGAATCAGAGCATAGCAGCGACTATTACCGATGCTTGGACTTTCAGGTATTAGACATAGAGAAATCGGGCGATACCGCGATGGCTTACCTGTGGGTGCTCTACCAGGAGTATAGCTGCGATAGCGAGTTAAAGGTGGAATCAGGCTCCCATCTTCCGACTGTGATCACGGCAAAAAAGGTGAAGGATTACTATGAATTGGTGGAATACTGGACTCCGCGGGACGGTTCCGATTATGTAAATGATATTCGGGAAAAGTTCCCTGCGTATTTATGGGACAGGGCGTTAGATTCACAGCGGTATATGGAGGAACAGTTGGCTGAGTGTGAGAGAATGGCGAAGCGGCATTTTGGAGTCAGCACATCCTACGTAAGCGGAGTCGAGGATCCGGAGACCGTGATGCCTGTGAACACAGTGCCGGAATTGACGGTTATCTGCGGAGATGCGAGTCAAATCGCTTGGAAAGGGGCCTATTCGTGGACATACGATGCTGGGGATGGCACATGGAAGGCCCTCAATGCCGACAGCCCTCACCCGTTGGACTGCCTTGAACATATAGGACAGTGGCATTCCAATGCCGCGGATGGGGGAGAATCATCGCTTACGGCAACGCTAGACTTTGATATCGTACCGGATCAAGTCCTTGTGAATTGCTGGAAAATCGAAAATGGCGAGGGGAAAGCCCAGAAGGTTGAAGAGGACGGATTCAATGTCAGGCTTCAT
>CAUFVC010000227.1:0-4537 GCA_959029275.1 uncultured Eubacteriales bacterium
GCTGAAATCCTACGCTGACATGAAAAACGATCAGCCTTCTCTGTCCGCCATCACCGCAAAAGGCTTCAGCGGATTGAACTCTTACAGCACAACATACGTGCTGTCGAATCTGACGCCCAGAACGGCAACGGCCTTCATGCAGAAAATCAATGAGGCGAATCTTTCCTCCTACCGCGCGCTGCTGAGGACACTCCAGGCCGATCCGAGCGCTGACTTCTACGTAAGTGCCTATGCGGTGAATTTTCCGAAAGCCTGGTCAGAGCTTGACAACTACTGGGGCATGTTTACCGTGACCCCCGAAAACCTTGGCAGTGCGAGAGCGGAGTCTTTCCTGGCCTCCATACTGGAGACGGATCTCACACAGATCGATTCCCAACAGCCGTACTTGGAGCTTGACTTTTATGCGCTCACAGATTACACAAGGACATTGTATGTTCCCTGTCCTGACATTGCCCAATTTCAAAAGTATCTGTTCGGAGGGTCATGACCGGCACAGAGGGCGGCCGCATCCGCGATAAAAATTACGGATGCGGCCGCCCTCTTTTTCGATTCGCCGCCAAGCGCAACTACAGCAGGCACACCGCCAGGTAAATTCCAAGTGGCACGCCGGTCGCCACCAACCCAAGGATCATCGAAGCGACAACACTCTTACATCTGCTGGATACCCCCATAAGCAGACACACGCCGATCCATGTAACGAGCAAGCGCAGCCCATACACAAGCACGAGAAAGCCGCCCAGGGTGATGGAAAAAGGAAAGGCGGCGAAGGCTGGAAGGCTTTGAACCGGCAGAGACAAGCCCCCCAAGCCATAGACCCGGCTTACATTGAGGAACAGCGGAAAATAGGCTATGCACATAACAGCGGCTCCGATCACGAACCCATACAGCCACTGATAGAATCGGGCTTTCGTCCTTCCAAAGCGCGTTGCGCGGATAATCCCGCACACGCTCTTTTCGCGGTCATAGGCTAGAATCGGACTGATACATAATACCAGGAACAGGGCCGCCAAAATGGGCTGATCGAAGGTTTGTGGACTGAGCCTGTATAAAAGGCTGTACCCTGTGTCATAGACGACGCCTCCACTGGGGCAGTGGGCGTCCAGATACTCCAGCCGCTGCGTCAGCATGGAAAACGCTCTCTCGGTTGCAAGCTCTGACTGGAGCGACGCGAGGACCGCGTTATACTGCATCTCGGTCAGCTCACCGGAAGCGTACCGCTGTATAAGCTTGTCTATGTCGCTGTAAACTCTATCAAACCGCTCCTGTTCCTCCTGGACAAAGACCCATGCCTCCTGGGGCGTCAACCCCTCCACCTTCTGGGTATACTCTTGAAAGTAGGCGTCGTCCAAATCATAGGGGCGCCGGTACGTACCGTAATGGTAAAACTGAATGAGCACAAACGCCAATAAAATCCAAATGGCCTTGTTGGCGATCAAAACCTTGTAGGCCTCGTGGCCCCAAATATGGGCGGAAATGCGGCGCTTGAAGGGATTCAAGCGGTTCAACATCTCCGACAGCTTCCCGCTGCTCCAAGCCGGCGTGTCGCGCTTGACATACCGCCAAACCGTCAGAGAGGCAAAGAGCAGGACGACGGCGCCAATGGTGACAAAGGTAGCCGCCCGCAAATCCAGCGGGAAGGAAAAGAAGTTGATATTGGCATACTTTTTCAGTATTCCATTGGTCTGAACCGCGGAGGCTAGATTGAGATATTTCAGACCGCTTAGATACGAAAGGGGCGAAATTGTGAAAAACAGGATCGCCTCTACCGCCGTGACCAGAGCCATGGAAAAGAACACAGCCACATCACTTTTCGCCACCATGCATAAAAAAGCTGCGACAGCGGCCACCGCAAACAGCGCAAGGGATTTTTCCAGCCAGAAAAGGAGAAGATAGCCGAGGACGCTGACGCGCAGCGTGCAGCCGAGAAACCCCTCCACCGACTGAATGGGGCGGCCAAGATCGCCCAGTCCGAACTGCACAGCCCCGACGCAGAGATTAACGCCGGTAAAAACGGCTGTCCCCACAATACAGACCAACAATAGGGCGGCCAATTGTGACACAACGAGCTTGAAGCCCCCATTTTTGCAGCTGCGGACGATGGATTGCAGCCCCGTGCTCTTTTGACCAACGAGCAGGTAAACGGTTATGAGCAAAATGCATGCAACCAGGGAGAGATCGGTGATTCGGTTATCGGTGGCGGATACAATACCGTAGGACGTGTCATATACCGGACAGACGCCCTCCATGCGCCCGTATGCCTCTTCTGCTTTTACGCTGTTCCGATAGGCGAAGGAGTCCGGATCCGCAAAGATGGACACCGTCTGGATCCGCTCCGCGTTTTGGCGAATCTGTTCTAGGTACTGCCCATAGCCCTGCACCGATGATACCTGATCAAGCTGGGATTGATAGACCTGAAGCTCCCAGTATACATGATCCGTGTAGCGCAGCTCATAGGTCTGATCCTGATACTTCCGGATGTAGGCGGCCACATTGCCCGATTCCTCTGCGTCCGGCGCCTCCCCCCTTGCAAGGGAAAGATAGACCGAATACTCTTCAACTTTTTCATGCAGATACGCGAGGAGGGCGTCGCTCCCCTGTTCCGCCCCATACTGTGTCAAGTCGGCGCTGATTTGGCGGTAGGCCCGGTTGGGGATATACGGGTCAACGCGGTAGCGGATGGCAAAAGCGAGATTTAGACAGAGCAACACAAGGAGGGCTCCGACCAGAAAGCGGCACGTGATCAGCCGCGCCAATTCATTTTTGATGAGCCTCAGCATAGCGTGTCACCCTCATCCCCAAAATATTGCATATAGATATTTTCTAAGGTAGGGGCGCTCCCTTCCGGCAGATGCGCCGACAATTCTTCCATGGTCCCCTGCGCCGCGAGATATCCGTCTTTTAACAGGAGCACTTGATCCGCGATGCTCTCCACATCGGATACGATATGGGTGGACACAATCACGATTTTGTCCTGGGCCAGAGATTGAATGAGACTGCGGATCCGGATGCGCTGTTTGGGGTCCAGTCCGGCCGTCGGCTCATCCAAAATCACAAGCTCAGGCTGTCCCAAAATTGCCTGGGCGATGAGGAGCCGCTGCTTCATCCCGCCGGAAAAGCCTCCGATTCGCTTCGCCGCCACATCCGTCAGCTCCACCAGCTCCAGGGCTCGATGAATTTCAAGGACCGCCTCCCTGTGCTTTAGTCCCTTGAGGGACGCAATGTATCCCAGAAAGCGGTACGCGGTAAAGCTGTTGTACAGCCCCTGTTGCTGCGGCATGTAGCCAAGCTTGGCGAGATACTCTGTTCCGAGCCTGGCAATATCCGCCCCATCCCATGAGATGATGCCACCGCTGTCAGGACGTATATTGCGGGTGATAATATTCATCAGCGTAGATTTTCCTGCGCCATTGGGCCCAAGCAAGGCATATATCCCCGTGCTAAAGCAGGCGCTGAAGCCTTTCAGCGCTTGCTTTGTCCCATAATGCTTTGAGATATTCTCAAGCGTCAGCATTCCCATAAGCAACCTCCTGTTTGAACACATCGTTTCACCGATCCGCCCCCCTAGATCACCCTGCCTAGTTGAGCAGAATGTAACGATCCAATTCCCCCTTCAAAAAGTCAGACTTCTTAATATAAGCCAACTTCGTCGTGCTATCCTCCTGTTTATAATCGCTGAGGCTCAGAAAATACTCATCTTTATACGCGGCTTCCACTGTCGTACACACTTTGTTGTTCTCCCCTATATCCACCAGCTTGCCGCTCTTCATATCATAATATCGAAGGTACGTGTCAACGGCGGAACCGGCGACTGAGCATTCACTGATAAAGAGTTTGCCGTCCGCATAGTAACAGTACAGCCCTCCCTCCGTCTCAAACATCCGCTCTGCTATGAGCGTCTCGCTCCCGTCCGCCAGCCTGTGGCTGTACAGCCCGTCGTCCCGGTTGTAATAATAGCAGCCGTCGTACACAAGGGCTGGCTCCGGCAACTCGTTTGCTCTTACTTCCTTTGTCTTCACGTCCATGACATAGCTCTTTTTTTCAATTAAGGCTTCAATCTCCTCCGCTGTCATGTCCGCTTCCACATCCGCTGTGTAAGTATAGATGTCATAAAACAGTTGTCCCTCGGTCATGCCGTGCATAAGCACAGAAGCGTTCTTCCCCTCCACAAGCACTCCATAACTCTCAGCCTCCTGCCCTCTCAGGTCGCAGGCATACAGGGTAACTTTGCACTCATCATTGCTCGCCCCACTGGGCTCAAAGCCCCTCTCCGATACAGGAAAATAGAGAACGTCCTGATCAAGATAGACGTAATAACTCCCAACGCTCGTCCCTGACACAGAGCAAACAGTCTTCTCATTGGTCCCGCTCACATCGCTTTTCAGCAGATTACAGGTGTCCACAATCTCGCCCTCGGAATCCCGGTACGTCTCGTCTCGGAAAAAATACAACTCCCCGTTGTACACAAACGGATGTCCATGCTGCTCAAACGCCGGGCAATAGTCGTTGTCGCTATGCCATTGATGATCGCAATCCGGTT
>CAUFVC010000228.1:0-4494 GCA_959029275.1 uncultured Eubacteriales bacterium
ACGCAATGTACGAGGAGACGGAAAAGCTAGCCAAGAGCGGGGAGGCCGATCTGGTCATTGTGATGATGCATTTTGGCACCGAATACCAGTATACACCCAACAGCACCCAGGAGGAGATGGTGGACAAGCTTTTCGAGGCCGGCGCCGATATTATTTTAGGGAGTCATCCTCACGTGTTGCAGCCCTTCGAAGTTCGGGAGATTGTCAACGAGGACGGAACTACGCGGCAGGGATTTGTTATCTACTCTCTGGGGAATTTCATTTCATCCCAGTACTACACGGAACAGCGCCCATACTACAAAGAATTGGGCGTATACATTCAATTTCAACTGTCAAAGCGGGGAGAAGAGAAGCCAACCCTGGAATCGGTATCCCTCATGCCCACCTATGTGCAGTGGAAAGACGAGTATATCCGGGTGGTGCCCGTGGAGCTGGCCATCGACAGCTATGACAACGGTGGGAATACATACGACCTCACGGCCTCGGATCACACAAAGATCACGAGAGTGCAGCAATTTTTCCAGACATCCTTTTGGCCGGAGGAATATTCCTACACCCTGTCCGACGGGTATTACGTTGTGAATCTGACGGAGCCGGGGGGAGAAAATGTCCTTCGATATTGAGTTGGCGTCATACCATAGGCTTGCTTAAAGATCTCCCCAAAATATTTGATGTCTTCGTATCCACAGGCCTCCGCAATACGGTTGACAGGGTCGCGGGTGTTGATCAACAGCCTGCAAGCCTGCTCGAGACGAACTTTTCGGAGGTATTGCGCATAACCGCAGCCCGTGCAGAGGGCAAAGCGCCTGCTGAGCTGGCTGACGCTGAGGTTCAGGCTGGCGGCCCTCTGGCAAAGACTCTGTGTGCCTGCCGGATCTCTATGAATTTCATCCAGAAGATCGGAAATGATAGGATCATCCCTGGATAGGTCCTGGGCGTTTTGCGCTTCGATCTTTCGCGCTGTCAAGATAATCAGCTCAATCAATCCCGACCGGATAACCTGTAGGTACCCGGTCGGGATTGTGGTATATTCCCGCATCAGCTTAAGCAAAATGTGGAAAATGCTCTTGTCATCATCGTGAAAGACGCGGTCTGCCAGGGCGCGGTACTTGGCGGTGTATCCAAGACCCAGCATATAGTGCTCCAGCATGGCCTGAAAACTTTCACAGAGGGAGAGGGACCGGTCGATGAGGCCGGGGCGAAAGAGGCAGTTGATGACGGTCAGATTGGAGCTGATGATGTCGTAGCTGTGGGTCGTTCCGTAATCGACAATGATGTAGTCGCCTTCCTGAATTTTCTTGGAGAGACCGGACATGGAGTGGACCGCCCAACCGCTCTGCACATAGAACAGCTCTAAGTAGCGATGGCTGTGCTTTGTCACAGGGAACAGGACGTCTGTGCGGTGAATATCAAATATGTCCGCCAAATGGCGGGCCGGCGTATCACTTCGATATAGCACAAAATTACCCCCTAATCTGAGCAAAAATACCGGTTGTTTTTAGTATAGCAATTTGCTATGCTATTGGCAAGACCGATTCCGAATATATTTGTAATTTGAAAGGTGGAACAGCAATGACATCGAGAGAATTGGTGGCCAAGACCATACGGGGGGAGAATACTACGGGTATTACGCCGGTATATGGGTGGGTCAGCGCGAATCTGAGCGAGGCGATTGAGAGAGAATACGGCAGCGTTCAAAATTTTGAGGACCACTATGAATTTGACATGGCCCATATTTTCGGCGGGCCGGAGATGTATGATAGAGCCTTGCTGGACGAGATCCGCAGGGAGGAGGGTGAGATCACGCCGGAGAAGCTATTGGAGGTCCCATTCCGGCCTACGGATCGCGCGGAAGACTATGAAGGGGTTAAGAAGAGCTTGGATTTCTATGGGCGAGAGCGGGAGCGATTCTGCTACATCCAGTCCAACGGGATTTTTGAGCTGAACAATGGATTCTTTGGCATAGAAGATCATCTCTGTTGGATCGCCCTGTACAAAGATGAATTGCGGGAGCTCTACGGGCGGCAGGCGCGCTGGAACGCCGAGGTGGCCTCCAATATGCTGGATCTGGGAATGGATATGATCCATGTGTCGGATGACTGGGGGTCACAGAATAGCCTCATGTTCAGCCCTGCGGACCTGAGACAGCTCATTGCGCCCAATCACCGCCCCACCGCCAAGCTGGTCAAGGACCGGGGAGCCTTTATGAGCCTGCACTCCGACGGCTGTATACGCGATGCGCTGGACACGATTGTGGACCTGGGCTATGATCTGGTCCATCCATGGCAGGAAGCCGCCGGCATGGACTATACCCTGTATTTAGAAAAATATCAGCACTCGCTGGCGATCCTGGGAGGCCTCTGCATCCAGACAACCCTAGGGTTTGGCGATCTCGTGCATCTAGAATCGGAGATTCGCCGCGTATTCTCCCTTCTCAAGGGCAAGCGATTTATATGCTGTACAACCCATTTTGTCCAGAACCATTGTTCAATGGAGGAGCTCTCTTTCGCCTACGACCTGGTCATGAAGCTATCGGGAAAGCGGTAAGACTGTGTATGGTGTTCGGGGATAGGATACCGCGGCGGCCTGGGATTTGACGAATCATGAAAAATGTGGTATTCTACAGATAAGAACACATACAGATTAGGATGGTGAAAGAAATGAGTGAAGAACAGAGAACGCAGGAACCGGAAGAGCTCTCCATGGAAGATTTCGCGGAGGAGCTGGAAAAGACATTTCAGAAAGTATACGCCGGCGACATTGTGAAGGCAAAGATTCTCGAATTAGGCCCCGATGATGCCGTCGTCGATATGGGTTCCTACATGGATGGGATTCTCCCTGTGGCGGATCTCGTCTATGATGGAGAAGTCTTGGACGAGCTATATCATGTGGGAGATGAACTGACCTTGATGGTCACGCGGGTGGATTCGGCGGAGGGGCAAATCTTTTTGTCGAAGAAAGAGGCGGACAAGATTATCATTTGGGATGAGCTACAGGAGAAGAAGGACAGGGAAGAACCGATTTCCGTCAAGGTCAAGGGCGTTGTGAAGGGCGGCCTTCGAATTGGGTATAAGGGCGTGGAGGGCTTTATGCCTGCGTCGCAGGTATCCATCTCCTATGTGGAGAATTTGGAAGACTACCTAAACACGGTTTTGGATGCGGAAGTTATGGACCTGGATGCCCAGAAGAAGAACTTGGTAGTGACGAGAAAATCCATCGAGAAAAAACAGGCGGAGCAGGCGAAGAAAGATGTCTATGCCACGCTGGAAAAGGGGACGACGCTCACGGGCAAGGTCGTCAGGCTGGCCAACTTTGGAGCGTTTGTTGAGATTGCACCCCATGTGGACGGCTTAGTCCACGTGACGGATATGTCCTGGAAGCGGGTCAAACATCCGTCGGACATTGTCCAGGAGGGGGATGTGGTGCAGGTTCACGTGCTGGACGTAGACCCTGTCAGGGAGCGGATCAGCCTGAGCTTAAAGGATGTGGCCGGGGACCCCTGGAATGCGGTTTCCTTCCGGGAGGGCGATATTCTGACTGGCAAAAAGGTTGTGAAAATCATTGGAAGTGGAGCGTTCGTCGAGGTAGCGGACGGGCTTGAAGGGTTCGTACACATTTCCCAGATCGCGCCAAAGCGGATCAATACGGTGAGCGAGGCGCTGTCCGAAGGGGATGAGGTCAATGTGAAGGTTCTAAAGATTGACCGTGAGCAGAAGCGGATCTCCCTGAGCATAAAGGAAGCGGCTCAGGATGCGATCAACCGGGAAGAGGAGGAGAATATCAAAAGCTATACTCAGGATTCCGGTGATATTGGCGTATCGCTTCAGGAAGCATTCAAGGGAATTCATTTGGACTGAGTCAGGCCATGACGAGACTCTTTATTGTACGGCACGCACAGGCTACCGGAAATCAGGAAAAGCGATTTCAGGGGAGCACGGACAATGATGTCAGCGAATACGGGCGCTTGCAGTTGGCGGCACTCTCTGCCAGGTGTCACAGCCTGCCTCTGGATCGGATCTATACGAGCCCTCTGCGGCGGGCCGTGGAGACGGCAAAGGCTGTGGACGCGGGACGCGGGATCGCGATCCTCGAGAGGAACGAGTTGAGAGAGATCGACTGCGGCGTGTGGGAAGGGATGACATGGGACTCGATCCGGCGCCAGCGGGCGGCGGAATTCGAGACGTGGACGTCGAAGCCTCATGAATTCCAGGCGCCCGGCGGGGAAGCGATGAGCTCCGTATTCTCCAGGATGAATCATGTCTTCCGTGAGATTTTGGAGGACAATCCGGGCGGCTGTGTGGCAATCGTCTCTCACGGCTGCGCCATACGGAACCTCATGTGCCGAATCCATGGGCGGCCCTTTGAACAGCTGTCGCAAACGCCTTGGATGGATCATGCCGCCGTCACGGCCGTGGAGGAATCGGCCGCCGGTCTCTCAATCGTGTTTGAGAATGATATACGCCATCTAGAGAAAATCAACTCATAATCTACCCA
>CAUFVC010000229.1:0-4489 GCA_959029275.1 uncultured Eubacteriales bacterium
AGCGTTGCTTGTGGAAAGCACACCGGCGCTAACCGCTACTTTTTTCTTTTGGGCCATGCTCCCGGCGATGGCTAAAGCTGCGACCATGGGGACAAATCGCACAAACAACATGCTCACTCCCAGCGAAACATTGAAGAATGGTGTGTTCGCATTAAAGCCGGCGAAGGCGGATCCATTGTTTGCACCGGCGGATGAATAGGCGTACAGCATTTCGGTGAAGCCATGAGCCCCGCTGTTGGTCAGATTTTGAGCCGTCTGCGGCAGGACAGCGGCAATTCCGCTTCCCGTCAGAATCGCAACCGGCGCGGCCAGACAGATCAGCATTGCCATTCGCATTTCATAGGGCTCTATCTTTTTCCCCAGATATTCCGGTGTCCTCCCAACCATAAGGCCTGCGATGAAGACTGTAAGAATGGCAAAAGCCAACATGCCATACAGTCCGCAGCCGGCGCCTCCAAAGACCACCTCCCCCAGTTCCATCATGAGCAGCGGGATCATCCCGCCTATGGGGGTATAGCTGTCGAGCATGGAGTTGACAGCCCCGTTGGACGCCGAAGTGGTAAAGATCGTCCATGTGACGGACGAAGGGATGCCAAACCGAGTCTCTTTTCCCTCCATATTGCCGCCGGCTCCAGTCTCCCCGCGGACATCCACCGCACCATCCTGCTCCAGCTGGGCCGTACCCCCTTGCTCCTGGACCGCTGTGACAGTCAAAGCCCCAAGCATTATGATCATCATGGCCAAGAATATGGCGACTCCTTGCTTCTTGTCGTTGACACCTTTTCCGAAGGTAAAGCAGAGCGCCGCTGGGATCACCAGGATGGCGACCATCTCAATGAGGTTGGACAGCGGAGTTGGATTCTCAAAGGGGTGGGCTGAGTTCACGCCAAAGAATCCGCCGCCGTTGGTTCCCAGCTGTTTGATGGCAATCTGGCTAGCCGCCGGTCCCATAGGCACGATTTGCTGCGTAACCTGCGTTCCGTCCTCCAGCACAATGGGCTCCACCAAGGTTACTGTCTCATAGGGCGCAAAATTTTGGACAACCCCCTGGGAAATAATCGCCAGCGATACCAGGATGGATAGGGGAATGAGGATGTAAAGGATAATGCGCGTCATATCTGTCCAGAAGTTACCGATCCCCTTTTGCTCCACGCGGGTGAACCCGCGGATCAGGGCAAAGAGTGTGGCAATTCCCATGGCGGCCGATACAAAATTCTGTACCGTCAAACCCATCATCTGTGTGAAATAGCTAAGGGTGGTCTCCCCTGAATACGCTTGCCAGTTGGTGTTGGTCACAAAACTGACTGCCGTGTTGAACGCCAGATGCCAGGATGTTCCGGGCAATCCCTCCGGATTCAGAGGAAGAAGGTTTTGGATCCGGTGCAGGATCATCAACACGACTAGGCATACGGCGCTGAAGAGCAGCGCGCAACCTGCGTATTTTTTCCACCCCATTTCTTCTTCTTTTTGAATGCGCAGAAGCCGGTAGATCCCTCTCTCACAGGGCGCCAAGACCTTGGATAGAAATACCCTCTCCCCCCTCATAATGTGTGCCATGTATTCCCCGAGGGGGATCGCCAACAGCACAGGGATGGCAATATAGAGTCCATACTGTACAATGCTGTTCATCCCCTGCCATCTCCTTTTAACAGAACATATCCCAGATAAACCAGTGCCAGCATTGCTATGACGCCGACGATACCGGTTACGACCTCCATTGTTGTCCCTCCTCTTAAGGCCCTTCCTGCGGCCTTTCTTTTTACGCATACGAGTGTAGCACGAAGGTAGTAAGATTGGTGTTAGGATGCTGCCCCGGGATATTAAGATTGTGCTAAGAGGACTGATTGACGCTGGCATGTCACCACAAAGAAAAATATAAAGAATCTTGTATTGTTTATTTTATTGTGGTAACCTATATATAATTATGTGGATTGGAGGAGAAAACATGAAGATAAATGAATCTGTTGGGATAATTTTCGATGCATTCTTTTATAGCGTTGCTTTTTTCAATAAGAAAGCCTTAGGCCAATATGATGCACCTTATAACCTGAGCGACCAAACACGTTTATCTCATTATAATAGTTTTAGGTCGACAGCTCATGTTCCCGATCCCCCTGAATCTCTATTTCCTTTATTTTATTATAATGGCCACCGATGTTGCGCTATGACTGCCTATTTAGAGAAATACTTCGACTATTTCCACGGTACAATTGATGATTTATATTCCCTGCTCCATGACAAATCTAAGTTTAAGAAGTTTATTATGGCCTATTATTTTGATAGCTACTTTGATGATAGGGGATTGCAGAGATTATGTCTAGCCGAGGGAGAAACAGTCATGAAAGCTGTCGCTATCCTAAGTGAGACAGTGGAAATCAAATACTATACCCAGATGTTCTTTCATTTCAGCGATGTTGTCAATGCCGCGATTGAATATTTAGAGCTGCTTATACCGTGTATCCAAGCTTACCATCATAAATTTGAAGCAGAGACAGAAAATGTTTTTCAGGAATTTACTTCGTTGGACAATCAGCGTATTATCAATAAAGGCTTGCTGCATCTTGACGATCTCCATGCAATTGATCTTAAAAACCAGATGTATTCCATATGCTACCTTAACCAGTACATCATATTTTATCAGTCAACGGGAAGGCAGTATCTCTTTGCCATCGGATGTGATTGGGCCAATGTTATTTCCCATGCTCTCGACGGTTACAGGCATGTCACAATGAAATCCATCATGAATTCATTAGGGCATCCAACCAAGGTTGATATCATAAACGAACTCCGGAAGCAAGAGTTAACCGTATCGCAGCTGGCGCGTATTTTGCACCTTGCGCGCACCTCTATTTCACGATATGTAGTGGATTTATTGGATGAATTCGTCATTGTAAAATCCCATAAAGCTGGGCCAGAAATTTATTATCGTTTGAATCCTACATATTTGCGATATGCAAGATCCGCATTTACTGAATATCTAGATCAAGCAATCCTTGACGCTGATAAATTGCTATGATACCATAGTTGGCGTCCCTTGGCGATTGCGCCGAGGGGGACGGCACGCCAATCGAGTAGGAGGTAGGCGATTATTTCGCCTACCGACCTCTCACACCACCGTAGTACCGTTCGGTATACGGCGGTTCAATCAACTTAACAAGTAACAAGCCTTTCGGCGTAGTAGTCCTCCATGGATACAAGACCAAACTTAGCCAGTCTCTCTTTACTGATACAGATGTGGAGATTCCAGCTTCTGCACACTTTGGCATATGAAATGCCATGTGCCGCATATGCCGGCAGACCTAGTTTGATAAGATTCTTTTCCCTGTTCTTTGGCGTTTTCCAGTGTTTCCAGATGCACATTCGCAATCTAAAACGGATATGCTTATCGAGCGTACGACATAGCCTTTTCATTCTTCCGATTTTGAAATAGTTAATCCGGCCTCGGATCAGTTGATTGAGTTTCTGCACTTTGTAAACGTTGCTTACTCCCCAGCTCCTGCATGTAAGTTTCTTCATCTGCGCCTTGAACTTTGCTACCGCTTTCGGGTGCGGTCTGGCTTTATATCCTTTAGCTACTGTATCATAGTAAAATCCAAACCCGAGATACTTGATACCTTTAGGCTTATCAACCTTGCTCTTTTCAGCATTTACTTTCAATCCCAGCTTATCCTCTATAAATCGGGTCACACTTTTCATTACTCGCTCTGCCGCCTGTCTACTTCCAACCATTATAATCAGGTCATCTGCATATCGGACGAAATCCAGCCCTCTTGCTTCCAGTTCTTTATCCAGTTCGTTCAACATGATGTTGGCTAACAGTGGTGATATATTTCCTCCTTGCGGTGTGCCTATGATAGTATCTTCATACTCATCTTCGGCGTGTCCTTTGCTATTCTTAACTATATTTATTTAAGTTTTATACAAATACACGCCTGTTTTTACTTCAATTACATCATTTATTCTGGCTTACTGATTTTCTGTTGCCAAAATGTTGCCACTATAACTTATAATATGACGCCCCGGCATTTCCTTTCGTATTTACCATATAATCACTATCCAAAAGCGCACTTCGAATCAAGTCCTTTTTACAAGGAACATGCAGTGTCGGAACTTTATACATATTATCACGAAAAACCGGTAAATTATCCCACAAATTCCTTATCTGCTGTTTAATTCCACTTGAAGAAGCAATATCACTTTTTTCAGAATACTCAGGATAAATCACAATAATCGGTAAGCCTTGATCATTAATGCCATAATCAATTTCCTCTCTCAAAGCCCGACTGTTTTTTGTTACTGAACTAAGAACCAAAACAATATTTTTAGAATTTCTAATTCTCTCTCTTAATCTTGGCTTGAGTGTATATTCCCAATTGCTTCCATCTCTAACATTATAATTTTTATTATGGGAATCATTGAAAGGGAAAGTACTATCTTGCCCTTTCCACATTCTCAACATATTATACGTAACAAAATCACGAGTTGCTGA
>CAUFVC010000230.1:0-4486 GCA_959029275.1 uncultured Eubacteriales bacterium
GCGGGCCGCATCAGATTGGCCGCGCAGGCGTCCACACCGATATACTCCTTCCAGATGTGCTTCTCATGGATCGCCCTCGTGACAAGCACGCCGTTGGGCGCCAGCATATAGCGTCCCAGCTCTGTGTAAATCTTTATATTTTCAAGGCCGGCGGGTACGAGAACTTCCTCGTAGGCTTTGCGGACGCCGTCCCCAACGGCTTGGATGTCTACCTCCTGCTGATCTGGGCGGTATGGAATTCCAACGCCGCCTGAGAGATTGACAAACGCAATCTCCGCCCCTGTTTCTTCTCTAAGTTTGACAACAAAGGTAAACAGGATTTTTGCTAAAGTGGGATAATAATCATTGGTGATGGTGTTGCTGGCAAGGAATGCATGAATTCCGAACCGCTTTGCTCCCAGCTCCATCAAGCGCTTATATCCACGGATCATCTGCTCCGGCATAAAACCGTATTTGGCCTCACCGGGATTGTCCATGATCGCGTTGCTGATGGAGAAGGTTCCGCCTGGATTATAGCGGCAGCTGATTAGCTCCGGGATTCCCCCATTCTCCTGTAAAAAATCAATGTGGGTCTCGTCGTCCAGATTGACGGTGGCATTGAGCCTTCGCGCCAGCTGAAAATCCTCCGCCGGCGTATCGTTGGAGGAGAACATGATGGCATCACCGGAAAATCCGCAGGCCTCCGCCATCATCAGTTCCGTCAGGGATGAGCAGTCCACGCCGCAGCCTTCCTCCTGCAATAGTTTCAAGATAAAGGGGTTCGGCGTCGCCTTAACCGCAAAATACTCACGAAATCCGGGATTCCAGGCAAACGCCTGCTTAAGCCTTCGCGCCCGCTCACGGATCCCGCGCTCGTCATATAGATGAAACGGCGTTGGATATTGTTCCGCAATGGCTTTGACTGTATCCGCTGAGACAAATGGCAACTTCATATACATTTCCTCCCTGTGTTATTTCCGTAGTAAGGCTTCCCAAACCTCGCCTATGTCAGTATAAAAAAAGCGCGTCCGTTTGTCAAGAAAAAAGTCCGCCGTATAGGACAAGAGTCGGCGGACTTTCGCAATTTTTATTCAAATGGGACAATCTGTCCCTTCTCTGCGGATTCAAAAATGGCCTCCATCAGTCTCATGACCCGCATAACCTCCGGCAATTTTACTTTGATCTCCTCTTTGCCCTGGATGCAAGCGCATACATTGCGGTAGTAATCCCGGATGTCGCTGTGAACGGTGGGAAGGTCTTCGGTCACGATGGTGTCTTCCCGGCGCGGGGCCATGGTCTTGGTCAGACCGGCGGCCGTCTTGACCGGCACCACATCCTTTTCGTCCCAGTTTTTCGCCCGGACAATCTTTCCGTGGAGCTCCCAATCTTCAATGACGGCTGTGCCATCCTGTCCCAGCATATACCAGCGGGGCAGATTGATGAAGTTGCTCGTGCCAACTTCCAACAGGGCTTCCAGACCGCTCTCAAAGGTTAGAACCGCCGTAAACCCGTCGTCCACAATTTCATTGGTAACGTGGGTCAAGGTGGCGTACACCGACTTGATCTTCTCCGGGATCATCATGCAGATCTGGTCTAGGATATGGACGCCCCAGTCCAAGACCATTCCGCCGCCGTGCTCCTTCTCCCCCCGCCAGTCTCCCGGAATCCCTCTGGATCCGTGTACTCTCGACTCAATGCGGAACACATGGCCCAACAGATGCTCCTCGTAGATCTTTTTGATGGTCAGATAGTCTTCATCCCACCGGCGATTTTGATGCACAACAAAAAGTTTTCCCGCTTCCTTGGAAGCATCGATCATTTCCTGCAAGTCGCGGCTGCCGAGAGTGACGGGCTTTTCGCAGACGACGTTCTTGCCCGCCCGCAGTACACGGGTGACGACCTCTTTGTGTACGTCGTTGGGGGTGGAGCACAGTACGATATCCACCTCGGGATCCGCCAGCAGCTCTTCGAAGCTGGCGTACGGGGTGATGCCATGCTGCCTTGCAAACTCCTGCCGCTCTTCTCTGATGTCAAAACTGCCGCAGACTTCCAGACAATCAATCCCCTGAATCAATTCTCTGTGCCAATTTCCCATGCCGCCTAGTCCGACAATGGCCAGCTGAAACTTGTTATTCTTCATTGCTATACCCTCTCTTTCTACTTAATTGACGGAATCGCGGATGATGATCTCATGGGATAAAATCTGGTTGGATACATCTGTGGTTCCGTTAATTTTCTGAATTAATAGGTCCATGGCCGTAAATCCCATGGTGTACTTTGGCTGCGCTACCGTTGTGATGGATGGGATATACATTTCTGAAACCGCTGTGTTGTCAAACCCTATCACCGAAATGTCCCTGGGTACCTGCACGCCGTGATTGTTCAACTCTTTCATCGCCCCGATGGCGGTACTGTCAGAAAAGGCAAATATGGCGTCGGGCAGCTCCGGCTGTTCCCGCAGGAGCCTGCTTGCCGCCCGGACTCCCGCCTTAAAGGTTAGGCCTTCTGAAAAGATCAGTGTCTCATCGACGGGGATCCCCGCCTCCTGTAAGGCTTTCCGGTATCCTCGCTCCCGCAGGACCGACGAGTATGTATACGTCCCTCCGCCAAACAGCGCAATCCGCCTCTTGCCGCGGTCAAGTAAAAATCGAACCGCATCCTCTCCTGCTTTTTCATCGTCGATGCTCACACAGGTCAGGCGCGGGTCCTGCACCGGCTCACAGGCGCAGATAACAGGAAATCGCTTGCTCAATGTGACGATCGCTTCATCGCGGAGCTCGTGGGTCGTCAAAATCATGCCGTCAACGGCCCGTGTCTGAAGCATATGCACATAGCTCTCCATTGATTCCTGGTTCCCCCGCGTTGTACAGATCATGACAGCGTATTTTTCCTCCTGCGCCCGCTCCTCTATCCCCCGGACGACTCTTGAAAAAAACTGATTGGATATGGTATTGAGCACGACTAAAATTCGCTTCGTCTCCATCATCCGCAGATTGCGCCCTAGGAAATTAGGACTGTACTGGAGTTCGTCAATAGCGCTTAACACTTGTTCTCGGGTCCGCTCCCTCACTGCGTCCGGGGTGTTGAGCACGCGAGACACTGTTGCAACCGATACCCCTGCCTTCTTTGCCACATCCTTTATTGTCGCCATAGAAGCCTCCCTCCTGTAAACGTTTACACCTAACGGCTTTACTATACTACACCTTCTTAAAAAATGCAAGTATTTTCTCACCGGACTTCGGCAAAATTTTCCTGCCAAAACTCCACCGTAGGAGGCGCTGCACATGCGCTATCGCAAACTTGGCCACTCTGATCTCTGCGTCAGGAAAATCGGCTGGCGTGAAATCTGCGGCCAAGTGACCGCTGCCTATGAATTGATGCCCACTCCGTGTGCTGGTTAGGATGGTGATGAGGCCGCCGGGAGCGGCAGGCCAGGGATTCTATGGTCCCTCCCTTACAAAATTCTGCCAAATCTCCTATGCAGTTCTCTACGCCCCTCCCCATATGAGAAAACGGCGCTGTGTCGGGGATTTCCTCGCCGCAGCGCCGTCATTTTTGATCTCGTTGAATGCGATCTACTTCTCCTGGGTTGTCTTTTCCAATCTCCGCTCCCGCTTCATAAAGAACAGCAGCAACCCCACCACCAGGACAATACCGATGAGCAAGCCGATCCACCCGTTTCCGCTAAATCCGGCGACGATATAGCTGACGAAGCAGCAAGCCGCCACCATGAGCGCATAGGGCATCTGTGTTGACACATGCTCCAGGTGATTGCAGCCGGCCCCGGTGGAGGCCAAAATCGTCGTATCGGAGATAGGCGACACGTGATCCCCGCAGACAGCGCCTGCCAGCACGGCCGATACCGTCAGGACCAGCAGCGTGTCCAGCTGATCGCCGAAGATGGCGAGGACAATGGGAATCAGAATGCCAAAGGTTCCCCAGGATGTGCCAGTGGCAAAGGCCAGCCCCAGCGCTGTCACAAAGAAAATGGCCGGGAGAACGCCGTGGGCAATCTGGCTATCCATGACAAGCTCCCGCACAAATCCCCCGGCGTTGAGGTAGTCTGCACTGCATACGCCGCTCAGCGTCCACGCCAGCGAAAGTATGGTGATTGCCGGAACCATAGCCTTAAATCCCTCGATGATGCTGTCTGTAAATTCCTTGTAGGTCACAATCTTGCGGGGAAGGTATAGAAGAAACGTCACGATGAGTGTAAAGAAGGATCCCAACACGAGGGAGAGGGAGGAGTCGCAATTGGCAAAGGCATCTTTCACCGAAGCGCCATCCAAAATCCCCCCGGTATACAGCATTGCCGAGATACACAGCACGATCAGCACTGCGATGGGGACAATGAGATCCAGGACCTTTCCGCGGCGCTGTTGCTCCTGCTCCACAGGCGCGACGGCCTCCTTCGCCTCACTCTGATGGCGCAGCTCATATTTCTTCATGGCGCCGAAATCCAGATTCGTGGCGATCAGGATTACGATCATCAGAATCGTCAACAGCG
>CAUFVC010000231.1:0-4484 GCA_959029275.1 uncultured Eubacteriales bacterium
CTTTTTGTCAGTTTCTATGGTACAATAACACTACAATTTGATAACCAGTAGGAGGAAAGGGTATGGGGAAACAGTATTCAAACTATACGTTAAAAGTTGCGCTGCCAGAAAGCAACGTCAGCCATGTGGTATCGCTTTCGGGGAGCAGCACGTTGGAGGAATTACATCACTTGATTCAGGATGCGTTTGAATTTGCGGATGATCATCTCTATGGCTTTTTTATGGATAATTGCCCATACTCAGAGGACGCCTACTATGCACCCGGCGATGAGGAAGAGCGCTGCGCGGATGAAGTGACACTGGACGAGCTTTCCTTAAAGGTCGGCCGAAAATTTCTCTATATATTTGACTTCGGCTGCGATTGGAATTTTACAATTCAAGTTCAGCGGATCGAGCGGGTCGATCATAAACCGGTCCCCATGATTCTGGAGAGCCACGGTCAGAACCCGAGCCAATACGGGGATGAGATTGATTGGGAGATATCCGCGATTCGATCCAGCGCTCAGCCATTGACAACCTTCCTGATGCGTTTTTATAAAGATGATTTACAAGAATTATGTAGACTGTATTGTATCAAATACAAGACGGCATGGAATAAAACGCAGCTGACGGAGGCATTACTCCATTCCTGGACACAGGATCCGGAATGTATGCTGCGCGTCTATAGCCAGGATGAAATCGCATATCTGCTAGACATTTGGGAATGTACGCCGGTGGAAGCGAATATAGAAACGCTGGTGCGGTTCCAAGAGAAGGGCCTTCTGGATATTCAGCTAGATGGCGAGCGCATTGACATCCAATACTGTGAAGAGGGGAAGGCTCTCTTTCAACCCTATTTGCAAAGCTGCGGCGGGGAGGCAAAGCGAAACTGGTATGCGGAGATTGAGGCCCTAACCATGGGATACATGTGGTGTTATGGCGTAGTGGAGGAAGACTTACTTTTCTCCAAGGTCCGCCAATATATGAAGACCGAATTGGATGCGGAACAGTATCAACTCTTTCTATGGCAGCGGTATCTCTGGGGAGGCTCCCTGCACCGGTATATCGATCCAGACTCAGGCACAGAGTTTATAAGCTATGTCGATAGCGAGAAGCTGTACGGAGAGATATTGGAGGCGCGCGTACAGCATCAGGTAGAATATCGAGAGTTCACCAAAAAAGAGGTGTTAGATTATTATTATACGGCGGGTATCGGATCGCTGGATCTGGTACAGGAGTTCCACCAGTTCATGGCGGATTCCGTATTTCAGGATGAGGAGGAAGCGCACGAATTTGTGGCATTTACCTTAGGAATGCTCAAAGGTGGAGTCCCTCTGCCGGATATTGTGGAGGAAGTCGTTCCGCCAGCGGCGGAGATTGGATCCAAAAAACGCAAACAGGCGATCCATTTTTTGCAAAATATCAACGCCACTCTCCCGGACTACCGATACAAAGGATATACGCCCAATGAGATTCGGCTGTTAGAATCCAACTTGCAAGTCATCTGCGGTGGGCAGGTGGGCAAGAAAAAATAGCTTTTTTCGTTTATTTCCTGAGAAATTACATACACTACCGGTATAAGGAGGTGTGCTTTATAGGATGAAGGAAAAAATTCGAGCGATCCAATATGGATGTGGAAAGATGGCAAAAGTCATAATCCCCTATCTTTTAGAAAAAGGAATTGAAATTGTGGGAGCAATCGACATCAATCCGGAAGTCGTGGGTCTCGATGTAGGAGAGTTTGCAGGCTTAAACACACGGTTGGGTGTGACGATACGCAGCGACGCGGATGCGGTCATAGATGAATGCGATGCGGACATCGCCATTGTGACGCTGTTCAGCTTTGTGGCGGACGTCTTCCCGCATTTTGAAAAACTTGCAAAGCGAGGCATCAATATTATCACGACCTGTGAAGAGGCGATTTATCCGTGGAATACCGCGGCCGCTTTGACAAACCGGTTGGACCGGCTGGCAAAGCAGACCGGCTGCACAATTGCAGGTTCGGGAATGCAGGATATCTTTTGGATCAACCTCATCGCATGTGTCTGTGGCGGGATTCAAAGAATCGACAGGATTGAAGGCGCTGTCAGCTATAATGTGGAAGACTACGGCCTTGCGCTAGCCCAGGCCCACGGCGTGGGCATGACGCCGGAAGAATTTGAGGAGAAGATCGCCCACCCGCAGGTGCTTGAACCGTCCTATGTCTGGAATTCCAATGAGGCGCTGTGCTCGAAAATGGGATGGACGATACAAGAGCAGACGCAGCGCTGTGTACCGTATTTCTATCACCAGGATTTATACTCCCAGACTTTAGGGCGAGTCATCCCCAAGGGGCACTGTATCGGCATGAGCGCTGTGGTTACGACGAAGACCTATCAAGGTCCTGTTGTGGAAACCCAGTGTATTGGGAAAGTATATGGCCCGGACGATGGGGACATGTGCGATTGGAGAGTGCTAGGGGAACCGGACACCGAATTTTATGTGTCGAAGCCGGCCACAGTTGAGCACACCTGTGCGACGATTGTAAATCGGATTCCCAGTGTGTTGGTCTCTCCCCCTGGATTTTATACGGTGGAGAAGATGCCCTATGCGGATTACATGACGTATCCGTGTCATCTTTATCTCGATGATTGATCCACAAGCTCAGATGGCCGGCTTCCGGCATCTGAGCTTTTCCATTGCTTTTGCCCTATGACTGTGGTACAATTAGAAAAAACTAGAAACCGGCAGAAAAGGTGAGCACAAGATTACATGAGAAAAGGTAAGAAGAAACGAATTGGATTGACGATTTTTTTAGTCTCCGTTATAGCGCTGTGCATTTCCATTGTGGCGAGCAATACGCTAATTGTCGTCACAGAGTATACCGTCGCAAGTACCAAGCTGCCAGCGTCCTTCTCCGGATTCCGGATTGTACAAGTGTCAGATCTGCACAGCAAGAAATTTGGCAGTTACCTCATACGTCAGATACAACAGCAGCGCCCGGATATCGTCGTCATGACAGGTGATATGGTAAATTCGTATGATTCTGATTTTCAAACTTTTTTAACGTTTGCAGAGCAAGTCAGCGCCCAGTATGAAACATACTATATTGTTGGAAACCATGAACAAATTTTAAAAGAGAGCAAGCGGGAAGAGTTGCTGCACAGGCTTACGGCCATGGGTATCACCGTGCTGGACAATACCTCCGTGGAATTGTCTCGCGGTGGCGATGTGATCGACCTGTACGGGATGTGGTTTAATCTGCGGTACTACAAGGATGTGACGGCGGAGTACACACAGGATATCATGTTTACGGAAAAAACGATGCTGCAAATTCTGGGACCCGCCAATCCATCCCATTTTACCCTGTTGCTCACCCACAATCCGCTATATTTTTCCGCGTATGCCGCCTGGGGCGCCGATTTGACTCTCGCAGGCCACATTCACGGGGGCATGATTCGGATCCCCTTTGTGGGAGGACTCTTCTCTCCGGAAAAAGACATCTTTCCCGAGTACAGCGGCGGTTTGTATGCGCTGGGCCAGAGGCAGATGGTGGTGAACCGGGGGCTTGGCAATGGAGGACTTGGATTCAGAATTGCAAATTTTCCAGATCTCTCCGTGATTACGCTGATGCGATCATAAAACGGGAAAGGATGAGGAAATCGATGGAAGCAAACCATATTTTACTTGGCTCCCATGTGGGGATGAGCGGCCGGGATATGTTGTTGGGGTCGGCAAAGGAAGCGGTCTCCTATGGAGCGAACACCTTTATGATCTACACAGGAGCGCCGCAGAACACGCGCCGAAAAGAGATTCAGGATCTCAATATCGAGGCGGGTTGGGACTATATGGCGGACCATGGCATTGAGGAGATTGTCATCCATGCGCCATATATTATAAATCTCGGGAATTCGGTTAAGCCGGAGACCTTCCAGCTGGCGGTAGAATTTTTGGCTAAAGAGATGGAGCGGACCCGGGCGCTTCGGAGCCAGATCCTCGTTCTGCACCCTGGATCCCACGTGGGGGAAGGGACTGCGAGAGGGATCGAGCAGATCGCCAAAGGGCTGAACGAGGTGTTGACCCGGGATGCGAAGGTCTATGTCGCCCTGGAAACCATGGCGGGAAAGGGCAGCGAAGTCGGCCGGAGCTTCGAGGAATTGGCGGAGATCTATGATCGAGTCCAGTTCAACGATAAGCTGAGAGTTTGCTTCGATACCTGTCACACCCATGACGCGGGATATGATATCGTGCATGATTTTGAGGGTGTGATGGACGAATTTGACCGGCGGCTGGGGAAAGAGCAGATCGCGGTATTCCATATCAATGACAGCAAGAACGAGCGCGGCGCGGCCAAGGACCGCCATGAGAATATTGGATTTGGCTATATCGGATATCAGGCCCTGCGGGCCATCGCGTTACATCCCGCTTTTGAAAAAATCCCAAAGATTTTGGAGACGCCGTATGTCCCCGATCCTGCTGCAAAGGCGGTATCCTACGCGCCTTATGCCAAGGAGATTGAAATGCTA
>CAUFVC010000232.1:0-4464 GCA_959029275.1 uncultured Eubacteriales bacterium
TGAATCCCAGGATGACGGTAGGACAGATCATCGGAGAGGGAGTGCTGGCCCACGGGATGTTCAAGCGCCGCGATCCGGGGTTCTCTGACTATATAATTTCCATCATGGAGCAGTGCGGCCTTTCCCCCTATATGTTTCACCGGTATCCCCATCAGTTTTCCGGCGGTCAGCGCCAGCGTATCGGCATCGCCCGATCCTTGGCTGTCAAACCTAGATTCGTTGTATGCGATGAGGCGGTATCGGCGCTGGATGTATCGATCCAATCGCAGATTCTAAATCTTCTCATGGACTTAAAGCAGGAAGAGAAGCTAACTTATCTCTTCATCTCCCATGATTTGAGCGTTGTAAAGTATATCAGCGATCGAATCGGCGTGATGTATTTAGGGAACCTGGTGGAATTGGCGGCGTCAAAGGATCTATTTCAAGAGCCGCTCCATCCCTATACGGAAGCGCTGCTGTCCGCCATCCCCACAACGGATCCACAGACCGACCGAAAGGTAATCCTGCTGGAAGGCGATATTCCGAGTCCTGTCAGACCGCCGTCGGGCTGTAAGTTTCACACGCGGTGTCCCTATGCTACCGCCATTTGTAAGACGGACCCCCCTGAATTTGTGGAAGCAAAGCCGGGCCATTACTCTGCCTGCCACCACATAGACCGGGTGGGGGAGAAATCGACACGGCTATCTGTATGAATGGGGGATATTATGAAAAAAAAGTGGAAGCCTTCTGTGAAGACGGAATTGGAGCAGGAGGCGGAGAAGATTCAATTGGATAAACACGATATTCCGGCAATGTTGTTGGCGGCGGCTTTGGTATTTATTCCAGCGCTGGCGGCGGTAGCAGGTTTTTTTGTGCTGTTGGCATACTGGGTGCTGTAACCCCCTTGACAATTTCCTCAAAGTAAACGGTATAGGCCAGACATAAAAAACTTTATAAAAACGTAATAGTTTGTTCAAAAGTTTTTTATGTTTTTGGCATATACTAGAAGCCGTATACTATTGTGACAGGAGATTCGAATGTGATACAAGATGACCGCAACCCTGAAAAAAATAGGTGCAAGGTTTCCGCAATCAGAATGGAATACATAGTAGCCCCACTTGTCATACTGGGGCTCCTTTTTCTTGTCTATTTTTTCTTTGATCTGTATCCTTTTGGAGACAAGTCCGTAGCCTGGTGTGATATGCGCCAGCAGGTCATACCCCTTCTCATTCAATTTCGGGATATTCTGTTGGGTGATGCGGACATGTTTTTAAACATGGAAAACGCAGGTGGAATGAATTTCTGGGGCGTCTTTTTCTTCTTTCTGTCCAGCCCCTTTACATTTTTGACCGCGGTTGTGGATAAAGAGAAGATGTATGTCTTCGTCAATCTGATGGTGGCGTGGAAGATGATGCTGGCGGGGTTGACAGCTTCGATCTGCCTGAGCAGGCTGTTGAGAGGGCTTTCCAGAGGGCAGAATATCGCCCTGTCGGTGATGTACGGCTGCTGTGGCTATGCGCTGTTGTACTATCAGAACATGATCTGGCTCGACGTCCTATATCTATTTCCGCTCATGATTCTGGCCCTCGTCCATCTCGTCATGAAGGGGCGGTCCGGCTGGTATACCGTGATGTTGACTGCGTTCATGTTCGTCAACTACTATATCACCTACATGTTGGTCATCTTTATCATACTGAGCTTCGGGACGTATATCTTTGCCTTTTTTCCGGGAGACCGGGGGATGAAGAGGCAGCGGATCCTTGCGTTGGCGGTGGGAAGCATTTGGGCCCTTTTTCTGTCGGCCGCGGTGTGGCTGCCGGCGATCTTTCAATTTACGGTGTCGGCCAGAGGCGGAAATCTGGTGGATAGTTTGCAGTCGGGCGGGCTCCTGACCCACATCGAGACGAAAATGGCGGTGTTGCTGGGGACCGCTTTCCTCATCGTCCCTGTGCTCTATCTGCTAAAAAAAGAATACCGCCGGGACAACACATACCGCTATCTCTGCGTTCTGCTTTTTCTTCTGTTTCTCCCTGTCTTCCTCAACCCCATCAACAAAATGTGGCACACGGGAAGTTATCAGGCCTTTCCGCTGCGGTTTGGGTTTATCCTAATCTTCCTTGGGCTACTTCTTGGGGGGATCTTGATACAATCCATCAATCTGGATCAACCGGCGGCTAAAAGCAAAGGCTGGGCCATATTGATTCTTATGGGTATGCTGGCATTGTACGGCAGCGTCATCTATACGCTGCTGTCTCATGACTTTGACACGCTGTCGCGCTACACGAAGAAGCTGTGGGTCCCGGAGGATACGTATAAACTGTTGCTTTTTCTATTCGCCAGCGCCGCCGGCGTATATTTCCTCAGCACGTTTTTTTATAAAGAGAGGTGGGTGACTAAGCGCATTTTCACCTGGATTCTACTGCTCACAGCCTGCTTGGAGAGTGGGATCGGAATCAGCGCGTATATGGGGTCGGCGGCCAATGATGAGCAAAGCTATGCGGTCCGGCTCGATTTGGCGGACCGGATCGATGAGGATTCCTTTTACCGGGTAAAATATCAAGAGAAATATTTTGATGCGAATCTGCTGGGCGGACTTGGCTATAATACGCTAAATCACTATACATCTCTGACGAGCGAGCGCTACATGTCCTTGGTGAAGCTGTTGGGGTACTCATCCTACTGGATGGAGGTTACCTCCAATGGCGGTACGGCTCTGACGGACGCCCTGTGGACCAATCGGTATGTCATTGCCAAGGATACCGCGGTGGACCCGGATTGGTGTACCGTCTATTCCAACGCGAATTATATCATATACGAAAATCCCAACGTCTTCCCTCTGGGCATTGTCTCCTCCTCCAATCTCGGCGAGGTTTCAGAACTGCCAGGGAAGGATAGGGCTGTCAACCAGCAATTTTTGGCGGATGTTTTGTTTGGGGAGGACAGTCTTGCCTTGCGGCGGTATGAATGGACGTCCATCCATAATCTCCGGTACGAGTGTGGAGAGAACCGCCATTCTCTCCAGCGGATCAACCAGGCGCTGGAATCCACAATTCGCTATACTATACAGGTTGGAGCGAAAGAGACGCTGTATTTTGATTGTTTTGACAATGTAAGCACCGCCCTGAAAGAACAGGTCTATTCCAGCGTATCCGTCTATGTGAATGGGGAGAAAATGATCGATGCATATCCCAAGCAGAGCGCCAATGGGATTCTGGAGCTTGGAACCTTTGAGCAGGAGACTGTCACAGTGGAACTGGAAATCTTGAAAGATGTTTCGGCGGAGTCTTTCGGCATATTCGGCATTGAAACCAGCAGTCTGGAAGCGCTGATACCCAGCGCCAACACAGCGAAGCTGGAAGTGGAGGGCAACCGGATCACCGGAACCGCGCGTGGCACATCGGAGGGCGATTTCCTATTTCTAGCCATCCCCTATGAAAAAGGCTTCTCAGCAGCGGTGAACGGGGTTAAAGTGGAGGCGGTGGACACACTGGGAGGCTTTCTTGCCATTCCGCTGCAAGAAGGGGAAAATCACATATCGGTTGTGTATTGGCCAAGAGGAATCCGGGCGGGCCTCATCCTGTCAGCGGTGTCGCTCATAGCCTTTGCTGGGGTTGCCCTGAAAAAACGTTGGCGTTCCCACGTCCCCGAAGGACATGGGAGGTCGCTGGGTATGAAGGAGACAGCGCCAGCCCGCCATGAGCTAGCGGAGAGATTTATGGGGGCAGCCTTTATTCTTATATTTATCGGCGTCGCCGCAATCATTTACGTGATGCCGATGGTCATATTTTTGCTATAAAATTCCGGAAGGCGGCTCTCATACCGGTGAAGGAGAGGTTGAATGGACACGATCTTATTGACAGAGGACGATCAGAGTATCGCCATGGGGCTGATCTATTCTTTGACCCAGGAAAATTTTACAGTCATCCACTGTAAGACGGTGGAGGAATCCCTACAGGCGTTAACGAATCCCTTTGCCCTCGCTATTTTGGATATCACCTTGCCCGATGGAAATGGGTACGATATCTGCCGGAAAATTCGGGAGTCCCGTGATACGCCGGTGATTTTTCTGACAGCCTGTGATGAGGAGGTTAATGTAGTCATGGGATTGGATATGGGGGCGGACGATTATATCACCAAGCCATTTCGCATCCGGGAACTGATCTCAAGAATCAAAACCGTGCTGCGGCGTTATCATCAGCATGAGCGCAGGGAGTCAGTGTTAGAGTTGGGGGATCTCACCATTTTTCCGGAACAGGGAAAGGTCTTTCAGAACGGCCGCGAAGTGGTGCTCACAGTGCCGGAATATAGGTTGCTGCTGGCCCTTGTCAACAATAAGGGACAGATTTTGACGAGAAGTCAGCTCTTAGAGGCGATCTGGGATGTGGACGGCGAATTTGTCAATGACAATACGCTCTCTGTCTGCATCAAGCGGCTTCGAGAGAAGATTGAGGCGAATCCGGGGGAGCCCGCCCATATCCTCACCGT
>CAUFVC010000233.1:0-4451 GCA_959029275.1 uncultured Eubacteriales bacterium
GGTCAACGGCCAGTGGGAAAGTTTCCGGACTCTCTGATTACGAAATGCAAGGTTTTGTAGCATTTTATTTATTGGAGCGCTCCTTGACAACGGCCGGCGATTCTACTATAATTACAGAAAAAAGGAGAGGCGCCCATGAGTCTTTTTGACAAGGCAATCTATGTCCATGTCTCCGCCTACTACGGTATCGATTATAAAACTTTCTCCATGCCGCTCCACTCTCACAAGCGGTGTGAGATCATGTATATTGCGCAGGGACAATGCCGCATCGATACGGCGGATTCCTCCGCGATTTTTCGTGAACATGACTTTATCTTCCTGGACGAGAACGTTCAGCACTCTCTGAACGTGAAGAATGGCCGCTGCAAGATTTTCAACTTAGAATTTGCGTGTAGCCACAGCGCCACCTCCCTCTCCATCTCGAAACTATGTCAGGCAGATGAGACGTTTCGCCAGTTCATGGCAAAACCGAGGCCCTATGTCTCCGGAACGGATTCCTCCAGCCTAGGCAGCGCCATGCGGGATTGCGTCGCGGAACTGGCGCAGCACGGCGATGCAACCTATCTGTTTACGCTGCTCTTTCAGCGGGTTTTGCTGGAGCTCGCCCGCTGCGTACAGCACAACATCCCGTCGAAATCCATGGGGTACATCAACTGCGCAGAATCTTTCATCCAGGCCCACTTTCAGGAGGAACTGCGGGCGGAGGATATCGCCAGGGCCGCCGGCATCCATCCATCCTATTTGCAGGTTTTGTTCCACCGACACTTTGGATGCGGCATCATGGCCCATGTCAACCGCCACCGCCTAGCGACGGCCCGCCTACTGCTTCAGAATACGGACCGCGGGATCGAGACGATTGCGGCGGACGTTGGATACAACAGCCGTCAACACTTTGGCAGCGCCTTTAAAAAAGCGTTCAACGTAAGCCCGCAGGAATATCGGAAATTATACGGCGTCAGGCTTTAAACCGGCGTCAGGGCAGTAGGCTCAATAATATGTCCGCCTTGATCACATAAAAAAAGCCCCCACAGGATTGCCCCCCACGAAGACCGTCGCTCTCTTTTCCTCAATACACCGGCCTGTGAAATGTCTCGAGAACTCCGCAGTGCTTATCATACCAGATAACAACGTACGCCTCCCGATACCGCGGCGGTATCAGCGTCAACGGCCACATGTGCCGCAAAATCGCGTTCTGCTCCATATCCGTCAGCGCAAATATCTTCTTTGCGTTCCGGAGCGCCTTGCGGGGATGGGTCAAGCCGTGAAAAGCGTCGCCCGTCACATCATAATGGTAGTGCCAATCATATAAAAATAAATCATGCAAGAGTCCGGCCCTGGCCGCAGATCGATAATTCAATCCCAGTCTTCTGCAAGTGCGGTAGCTTCTGTATGAAACGTTCAGACAATGCTGCAGACAGGTGGTGTTCCCGTGCTGCATATATTGATTCATCCTCCGCACCTCCGGACTGCGCAGGATATCCCGGACACAGTCGAGGTACTCCCGGTCCCGCGGCAGGCGGATGGCCTTTGCCGGCAATCCCATGTTTTTCTTTTTCAAATTCGGTTTCCACTATCCTTTCACTTTATTCAATAGAACCAGGATGGGATTGGTCTGCGCTCCTCCCTTATTTTCTCTCAGAACCTGCCGCACGCTGACGCCAAAATCGATGGCGTACCAAAGGACAAGCACGATAGCCGCAGCCGTGGTGATCTCCGGAATGATGGACGCAACTGTGCGGATCAGAAAACCGTGGAAAAAGTACACGATCACGATGGCCAGCACTCCCCACGCAAGCGTACTCTCCAGGCAGAGAATTCCCTTATAGTTAAAAGGCTTTGCCGAGTAATCCCACCAAAAAGAACCAAAGAAATATATCATGAGCTTCGCTGTCAAAAGCTCCAGAAGGCTGGCAAAGACAGCGCCCACTATGAACAGAACCACCGGATTATGGGCAAAGGGCTTGACGAGAGCGTATCCGATGAGCGCGCCGAATCCATAGATGATACAGAAGGGGCCGTGTACAAATCCCCGGTTCAGCGTCAAATGCTTCTGCTCATATGTAATCACAATACATTCCATAACCCAGCCGAGAAAGCTATAAATAAAAAACACATCGATCAATATGAAAATATGTGAGCCTGGCACAAAGTACTCACGCATAGCCCCTTTCACCCTCCCAACATGAATAATTCCTCTATGGTGACTCTCAATTCCTTCGCTATGTGATACGCCAACAACACGGATGGATTGCACTGCCCTTTCTCCAAAGAGATAATCGTTCTCGTTGACACACAGACCGCATCTGCCAGCTGCTTCTGTGTTATCGCCAATTGGACGCGCAGTTCTTTGATTCGATTCCGCATACGAGCACCTTCCATGTTCCCCTGTCTTTTTATGAACTTTTGTTCATGTGAAGTTTTCTTCATCTTACTACGGCCTCTCCACTTTGTCAAGTTGATTCATCCTAGTTTTTTCTTACGTTTTTCTTATCGCACAATTGGGCCCAAACCGGGCATAACAACTATAGCATTTATTCAAGCATATAATCCTATCTTTTCTTGAATTATCAAGATTTTCTTGTTATAATAGATGGACAAAATCAACTTTCACAGGAGAGCCCAATCTATGCTGGAAGATTTTAATCCTCATATTTTTTATTATGTGTCCAAACGCTGCGACCCGTCATGGTCGCTCATGCCGCCCGCGCCTCTCCCCTTCAACGATCTTACTTTTGTCCTCCAGGGGGAGGCGGTCTACTGGCTTGAAGGCATTCCCTTCACGGTACATGCCGGCGAAGCCGTCTTTATACCGGAAGGGACGGTGAGGGCTGCCAAGACGCAGGGAATGGAGTGCATGGCCTTTAATTTCTTCTCCAATCTTATACTGGATACAATCCTCCCCACCATTTCTACCTTCCGGGACTGCGATGCCGTGGACTATTGGCTCCGGGAGTACAACCGCGCCTGGCTGACGTCCAAGGGGAGTCTCAAGGCCAAGGCCGCCTTTCTAATGCTGTTTGACGAGCTGCTCCAGCGCAATGCGAAGGACGCCGTTAACCCTCACGTTGAGAAAATGAAGCAGTGTATTGCCGACCACCTGACAGAGCCCTTTTCCCTGGACCGCATCGCCCGGCATGTACACCTCCACCCCGTGTACTGCGAATCCCTATTTCGGGAGTATGTACACTGCACGCCCGCCCAGTACCAGACACAGCTGCGGATGGCGCAGGCGGCGGCGCTTCTGGCCCACGAGGATTTCTCCATCTCTCATATCGCCGAACAGCTGGGCTATGAGGATGCATCCTACTTTAGCCGGGTATTTAAGAAATCTCAGGGGATATCGCCGGGCGCGTACCGGCGAATGTCGCGAAAATAGGAGACGCGGTAGGAATTTGGTTATATCAGCGGCTCGTCGTCGCCTCCATAGAATTCCGAGTAAAGCCCAGAGGGGGATGGCTCCTGATTTGCCGCATACAGATGAGAAGTGTCCCCCATCTGCACACACTTGAAAAATAACTCGCCTTTCACGCGCTCTTCCGTGACAATCGTAGTCACCGAGGAGGGCGGCAAAAAGAAACTATGCCACATCAAAAATGGCGATATCCCCGCCAGATGTGAAACGAGAACCATACCAAGTCCAAAATGGCAGAACAGGGCCACGGTGACATCCGGATTCTGTTCACAGCGATAGATTTCGCCGTCCCGGCGGCAGCCGTAGCGGGCCAGCAGGGCGTCAAAGGAGTCCGTCACCTCCCGGTACTTCTGTTCCATATCCCCGGCCTTTACGAAGGGGTTTTCTGTCCAGCGCCGGCGGTCATACAACTCCGGCTGCTGCGTCCAGAACTGCGGCTTCAGGTTCCAGGGGAAACGTTTTTCCCCCGGCTCGTCCGGATCTTGCATTTCCCCGGTGAATTCCCGGAGCCACGGCAGGGTCTCCACCTGCAATTGGCACTTCTCAGCCGTGGGTTTTGCCGTTCTCTGCGCTCGCCCCAAGGGAGAGCAGTATAGGTCCGCAATGGGCATATGTTTCAGCTTTTGTGAAAGCAGTTCCGCCTCCCGAAAACCCGTCTCGGTCAGAGAATCGTGTATGTAATCAGGCTGTGCGTGCCGGATGATCAAAAGTTTCATATCTTACATCGCTCCTCATTTAAAATTTGGTGTCTCAGTGCTCAGGCCGGGTCTTGGAGAACCTTTTTTACAGTTTCGATGAGCGCATCGGCCTGAAACGGTTTTACCACAATCCCCTTGGCGCCCAGCCGGATTGCCTCTTCCATTATACTTCTCCCTCCCGGCACGCATAACATGACGATATTGGCCGTGGGATCCAACTCCAGGATGCTCCGCAGCGCCTCCAGCCCGTCCATGACCGGCATGGCGCTGTCCAGAAGCACAAGGGACGGGCTCAGGGATCTATACCGCTCGCCCCGCCCGCGATGGTATAGCCTTCTCTT
>CAUFVC010000234.1:0-4450 GCA_959029275.1 uncultured Eubacteriales bacterium
GTCCCCCAGCTGCTGGCTGCCTGGAGTCGCATAGGGCGCATAGGAAATATCCCCGGTCAACAGCCTTGCATTGGGAATCAGCGCCGTATCCGGCGTCTTCCTCGCAATGCTGAACGCTACCAGCGCCGGCGGGTGAGCGTGCAAAACCGCCTTCAGGTCCGGCCGTTTGCGGTAGATATCCCGGTGAAAGGGGTATTCTACCGAGGGGGTATGGATCCCCTCAATCGTCCCGTCCGGCAGCACCCGCATGATGTCCTCGCGGCGGAGACTCCCCTTGTCAATGCTGCTTGGACTTATCCACATTACCCCCTCCTCATCCAAGATGGACAGGTTGCCGCCGGATGTGGTCGTCATCCCATAGCTATAAATCCGGTTCATGATCATGACAATCTGATCCGCCGGGTGCAACATTTCAAAATTCATGTATTTCGCTCCTCTCTTTTATGACTCCTCGTCTGGTTGATCCGAATCCTCCTCTGGCTCATCCTGGGGCCATGGAATGGTGACTCGCTCTTTCACCAGCGCCGCCAGCTCTTCCATCTCCGCCTTTGTAATATAACTCTGGGGGGCAAAGACGCCGCCGCCCTGATCGCGGATCAATCCCAGCTGGTACGCTCGCTGAACATAGGGCTTCCCCTCCTCGGAGCACTGGTTGATATCCTCAAAGGTATTCCGATAATTGAGAACGACCGAATTGTAAATGGGCGCTTCATAGACCTCCAGGATCCGCATGAGCCATATGACAGCCTGTTCCCTCGTGGTATATCCAAACCGGTCCAGCAGCGCGGAATCTTCCAGCACGCCCGCCTCCTTAAGGGTATACACGATCTGCGCCAGCGCCAGATCCTCCTCGCTCAATTGGCTGGGGAGAAGATCCTGGTAGGGCTCCGACACTGTGTCGAGAATATCCTCCCGGACGGGCAGTTCCACCGCCTCCGCCAGATACTCCAGAGCCGCCATCCTCGTCACTTCACCGATGTAGGCGGATCCAGCGCTTGTGAAGGACCATTCCTCCTGCACAATCTCCTGGAATTCCTCCTGATACCAGACCTCAAACCGAACCTTGACAGTATATTTGGTGTTGGTCCGAAAGTTTTCATCCGGGTACACGATCATGCTATACCACAAGTCCTGCTCACTCTGGGGTAGCATATAGCGGATCTGCACGTCCCAATCCTGCCCCTCCTTGGATCCCGTCACAGATACCTCCACATGCTCAAAGCGCAGCTCACGCTTGCCAGCGCTGTAATAACTCAGGGTAATCGGCAAACCCACCTGGCCGGCAAGCACAGACATATCCTCCGGCCGCTTGGTGAGACTGGTGGACATTATATTTTTGACATCCTGTTGCCCTGCGTAGGGGTAAATCACAAGTTGTGCCTGCTCGTCTGTCTGGGCAGTACTTCCCCCTACCACGATGCAGTAATACTCATTTTCCTTGCCAAACCCGATATCAGTATAGGAGGGGTTGAGCAGAGAAATCCGCAGAACCGGGTCCTGCAAACACGACTCTAGAAAATCCTGGTAATCTTTCTTCCGATAACCGTTGAATTCCACAACATAGCCTTTGTCATACCCGCAGTACTGGGCTCGATTTAAGGGGTAGACGCCGGTAAACCCGGCATCGTCCGGGTTCTCCTCCCAGCTGGTGATATTGCCGGCGCTCATGTAGCGGCTATGGTTCTTCGCCATATTGTTGAGGGCCGATGCGATGGAAAATCCGGGGAGTCCCATGTGACTCCGGATCGCGTTGATCTGATCTAAGGCGTTGTACTTGAGCTCGATATCCGTGATATCCTGATTGCCGCCCTCCTCAAGATCCCCCTGCTCCGTCCTGTTGACAGAGGCGCTGGTCCCCAATATGGCAGCGGGGGATATGAAAACAAGCAGACACAGCAGGATGCTAATACTCCGTAGGAATCTGCCCATCATGGTCTTTCCGGTGGATGTGGCGTGCCGCCCTCGTCTCATGAACAATCCCTCTTTTCTATGCGCATCCAACTGTGTCTGCTTGTTGTTTACTCGTCCTCCGGCTCCGCGCCGTCAAAATCCATGCCGGCCAGCGGATCGTCGTCCTCCTCCTCAACCTGCTCTTCCCGGATCTTCGCAATGCTGACAACTTTTGTGTCGCCCTCCAGACCCATGAGCTTGACGCCCGACGTGATCCGCCCGATCTCGGATATATCCTCCACCCTAAGGCGTATGATGATGCCGCCGTCGGTAATCAGCATCAAATCCTGTTCCTTATTGACGAGCTTGAAACTCACCACATCGCCAGTTTTTTTGGTGATCCGGTAGTACAGATTTCCTTTTCCACCGCGGTGCTGCAATGAGAATTCGGATAGGGCTGTGCGTTTTCCCATGCCGTTTTCCGTGACTGCCAGCGCGGAGTCGCCCTGGTTTCCAAGCTGCATTCCAATCACTTCATCCTCTTCATTGAGAGTGATCCCCCGAACGCCCATGGAGCTGCGCCCGGTCGCCCTCACATCCGCCTCGCTGAATCGAATGAGCTGCCCCTTGCGGGTCGCCATAAAGATGTCATTATTGCCATCTGTTTTCTTGACCTCGATGAGCTCATCGCCTTCCTGCAAGGAAATAGCGATCAACCCGTTGGTGCGGATATTGCTGTACTCGGAGAGATCCGTCTTCTTGATCTGTCCTCCGCGGGTGGCCATAAGCAGATAGCCATGTTCCTCCATATCCTTCGCCTGGATCACGGCGCTGACGCGCTCCTCCCCATCCAGGGACAACAGATTGACGATGGCGATGCCTCTGGCCGTCCGCCCCGCCTCTGGAATCTCATAGGCCTTCATCCGGTAGACCTTGCCCCGGTTGGTAAAGAACATGAGATAGTCATGGGTGGAAGCGATGAACAGCTGTTTCACATAATCGCCGTCGCGGGTCTCGATCCCCTTGATTCCCTTTCCTCCGCGGTTCTGGCTGTGGTACATATCCAGCGATGTCCGCTTAATGTAGCCCAGGTTGGTCATGGTGATGACACTGCGCTCATTTTTGATGAGGTCCTCCAGGTTGATTTCGCCTTCTTCGTAGGTGATGAAGGTCCGGCGTTCATCGCCATATTTTGCCTTGATCACCAGAAGCTCCTCTTTGATGACGCCGTATAAAATCTTTTCATTGCTCAGGATCGCCAGGTATTCCTCGATCCTGGCTTCCAATTCATTGTACTCGTTCTCCAGGCGCTCCCTCTCCAGACCCGTCAGCGCCCGCAGCCGCATGTCGACGATGGCCTGCGCCTGCGCGTCGGAGAAATCAAACCGGTTCATGAGTCCTTCCTTGGCTTCCGCCACCACCTTGGAGGCGCGGATGATGCGGATGATCTCATCGATATAGTCCAGCGCTTTCAGCAGGCCCTCCAATATATGGGCTCTGGCCTGTGCCTTTTCCAGATCATACTGGGTGCGGCGCGTCACAACATCCTTCTGGTGATCCAGATAGTAGGTCAGCATCTGCTTCAGGTTCAGCGTCTTTGGCTCGTTATTGACAAGAGCCAACATATTGATGCCGAAGGTATCCTGCAGCTGTGTATTTTTGTAGAGTTGATTGACCAAGAGCTTGGCGTTGGCGTCCCTCTTTAGCTCGATGACAATCCGCATTCCGCTCCGGTCTGACTCGTCGCGCAGATCCGAGATCCCCTCGATCTTTTTCTCCTTGACCAGCTCTGCGATGCGCTCCACAAGCCGTGCCTTGTTGACCTGATACGGGATCTCCGATACTACGATGCGCTGCCGGTTTCCATGCATCTCCTCGACTTCCAGGTTCGCGCGGACTACCGCCCGCCCTCTTCCTGTCCGGTACGCCTGCTCGATCCCCCGCGTGCCATAGATCGTGGCGCCGGTGGGGAAGTCTGGCCCCTTGATGATTGCCAGCAGCTCCTCCATCGTCGTCTCCCGGTTCTCCAGCGTATAGTTATCGATGATTTTGACCACGCCGTCGATGACCTCGTTTAAATTGTGGGGCGGAATATTGGTCGCCATGCCGACGGCAATGCCACCTGTCCCGTTGACAAGAAGGTTGGGGAACCGGCAGGGCAGTACCGACGGCTCTTTCAGAGAATCGTCGAAGTTGGGCACAAAATCCACAGTATTCTTATTGATATCCGCCAGCAGCTCCATGGAGATCTTAGACAGCCTCGCCTCTGTGTACCGCATGGCGGCAGCGCCGTCGCCATCGACGGAACCGAAATTGCCATGTCCGTCCACCAGCATATAGCGGGTGGAAAAATCTTGTGCCATTCGCACCATGGCATCATAGATGGAGGAATCGCCGTGGGGATGATATTTACCCATAGTGTCACCGACGATACGCGCTGACTTACGGTACGGCTTGTCCGGGCTCAGGTTCAGTTCGCTCATGGCGTACATGATGCGCCTATGCACCGGCTTCATCCCGTCCCGGACGTCCGGCAGCGCCCGCGCCACGATAACGGACA
>CAUFVC010000235.1:0-4449 GCA_959029275.1 uncultured Eubacteriales bacterium
CTCTTCCGGCAATCACTCGCATCCAATCGTCCTTTCCGCTCCACTCATTTCGTGGTCTACCTTCTATTTTATAGGAAAATCGACAAATGTCAAGGATTTCGCCGGATTTTTTCCCGCTGTATGGCAAGCTTCATAACTTCGTAATACAAAAAAAGAAGCATTGCTTCGACGTATCGTCTCGCAATGCCTCTTTCCTTATCAATCGAAATTAGAACTGCTGTCCAGCTTTCTGAGTAGAATTCATGGTCGCAGTACCCTGGCTAGCCATTTCCTGCTCAGCCTTTTCGATCATCTTCTTAACCATATAACCTCCAACGTATCCGTTCTGAGCGGAAGTCAGGTCTCCATTGTACCCCTGCTTCAGAGGTACACCAATCTCATTCGCTACCTCATACTTGAACTGATCAAGGGCCTGTTTAGCCTGAGGATATGCTTTCTTATTGTTAGACATGTTTCGTTCCTCCATTTCTTGCCCCTATAAAGGGCAGCTCACAATTAAATTAAGAATCTTATAAAAGTCCGGAATCTTTTATAGGAAAGCCGCATTGGATCGGCTTCACTATTATAATGCCTCAAAACCTCCACAATATAAGTGTTAATTTTTTCGTGTGCTTCTAATTTTTGGCTTTTTATAAGGAATTTTTTAACACGTCTCCATCGACAAACTGTTCAATCCTCTGCTTTAAACGCAGGTTCACAGGGTGGCTCAACAGCGGATCCGCGGCCAATACCTCTTCCGCGGCCTGCTGCGCGATTTTAAGAATATCCAGGTCCCTGTACAGATCCGCCAGCTTAAAATCCGGCAAGCCGTGTTGCCGCAGCCCAAACACATCCCCTGCCCCCCGAAGCCGCAAGTCCTCTTCTGCAATATAGAACCCATCCTGCGAGTCCACCAGAATTTTCATTCGTTTTCGCACGTTGGCCTGTTTTATATCGGTTTTTAAAACGCAGTACGATTCGTGCTGTCCCCGTCCCACGCGCCCGCGCAGCTGGTGCAGCTGCGCTAGGCCGAACCTCTCCGCATTTTCCACGATCATGAGCGTCGCGTTGGGCACGTTCACGCCCACCTCAACCACCGTCGTGGACACTAAAATTGGGATCGCCCCCGACGCAAAGGCTTCCATCACCTCGTCCTTTTGCGCCGGTTTCATCTTGCCGTGCAGGAGGCCGACTCTCAGATCCGGGAAGACCGCATCCTGTAGAAAATTTTGATATTCCACCGCTGATTTTAGCTCGGTCTCCTCCGATTCTTCCACGGCGGGACAAATAATATACACCTGCCTGCCTGCCGTCACTTCTCTGCGGATAAAAGAGTATACGCGCTCATCATACGTGCGGTCCACACAGAAGGTTTTGACAGGACTTCGCCCCGGCGGCATTTCATCCAGAATCGAGATGTCCATATCCCCGTATAAAATCATGGCCAAGGTGCGGGGAATGGGCGTCGCCGTCATAACCAGCACGTTGGGAGCCGCCGACTTGTCCGCCAGCGCAACCCTCTGCCTCACGCCAAATCGATGTTGTTCGTCGGTTATGACGATGCCGAGGCGTGCAAATTGAACCCCCTCCTGTATGAGCGCGTGGGTTCCAATGACCACATCGACTTCATGGTTCTGGATCTGTGCGTACACCTGCCGTTTTGTTTTTGCCGTCAAAGAGCCGGATAGAAGGCACACCCGAATCCCGAATGGTTCCAGCAGCCCAACGGCCTCCGCAAAATGTTGGCGGGCCAGAACTTCCGTCGGCGCCATCATTGCCCCCTGATAGCCATCCATCGCCGCTGCATAGAGCCCCAGCATGGCGACAACTGTTTTCCCGGACCCTACATCTCCCTGGATCAATCGATTCATCGCCCGAGGTGAGCGCAGATCTTCCTGTATCTCGCTCCACACTCGCTTCTGTGCATTGGTGAGGGGAAAGGGCAGCTGTGCCAAAAATTCTGCATCCTTACCTTCGCAGGCTATGATCTGCCCCTTTGTCTCGTCGTCCAAAAGTTTTTTAATCTGTCGAAGCGCCAACTGCTGAACAAAAAATTCATCAAAAATGAGCCTGTGCCTTGCCAGACCCACAGCTTCAAAGGTATCCGGAAAGTGGATTTTGGCGTAGGCAAAGCCCAGCTGCGCCAGGTGATACCGCTGTAGGAGCGCAGAGGGGAGGTATTCTTCCAGCGCGTCGCCCGCCATCAACAGCGCTTCCCGGACGGCGCCCCGCACCATCTTCTGTGTCAGTGCTGCCGTCAAAGGGTAGATCGGCTCAATGGACGGAGTCTCACTCTGCTCATCCGCCAATCGGTATTGGGGAGCGCTCATCTGGATCTGGTTGTATTTTCGCTCCACCTTTCCATAAAAATAGTAGGTCTCACCGGCTTTTAGATTTTTGGCGATAAAGGGCTGATTGAACCAGACCGCCGCAAGCGCGCCGGTCTCATCTGCAATCCTGGCTTTACACACCGTATACCGGCCTTTGCGAAAATTCTGGGGCGAGGACAGGACCCGAGCCCTGATCATCACATCCTCCCCCAGAGTGATCTGGGATATGGAGAGCAGATTTCGTTGATCCTCGTAGTCCCGCGGAAAATAATTCAAAAGGTCCTCGATCGATGCGACTCCCGCGTGATAAAAAGCCTCCGCTCTGCTGGGCCCGATGCCCTGCAGCGCAACTAAAGGCTGTCTGAGTATCTCTTCCATTCCACTTCACTCCTTTTGACACCCGAATCCTATAGGGTAAAAAAAGAGGGCTCCCTTTCGCCCTCTTGTCTACCTTTTACTCTGCCGAGATGATGTAGTAGTATAGCGGCTGTCCGCCATATTGTACTTCCACATCCACCCCGTCGTAGCCGTCCGCTACGTACTCTGCCAACTCCTGAGCCTGACTCTCGTTGACATCCTCACCGTAATAGATGGTGACCAGCTCCGGCTCCTGCTCCATAATCCGGTCCATGATCTTTTTGGACGTCTCATCCAGCGCTTTTCCGACCTCCTGCAGATCTCCGTCGACGAGGGCCAGAATGTCATCCTTTTTAATATCAAATTCACCCATATGGGTGTCTCGGACGGCATAGGTCACCTGACCGGTTGTAACCGTCTCCAGGCTCTGGGTCATCGCCTCTAAATTGGCATTGGCATCCTGATCCATCATGTAATTCAGCATGGCCGTGATTCCCTGTGGAACGCTTTTGCTGGGCACTACGAGAAGCGTTTTCTCCTCCAGAAGCAGGGCCGCCTGCTGCGCAGCCAGGATAATATTCTTGTTGTTGGGAAGGATCAGGATCGTTTTGGCGTTGACCATGTCCACTGCATTCAAAATATCCTCTGTGCTGGGGTTCATCGTCTGACCGCCCGCGATCACATAGTCAACCCCTAGCTGCCGGAATATCTCATCCAGCCCATCCCCCAGAGACACGGCGATAAACCCGATTTCCTTGGCGGGCGCCTGTGGGCTTGGCTTGGGGAGCGGTTCCTCCTTTTTGCGCTCAGGCTCCATGGCCAGGGTATTCTGATGTTGCAGCCGCATATTGTCGATTTTCATATTGCTCAGGTATCCATAGCTCAACCCCTTTTGAATCGCAAGCCCGGGGTCGTTAGTGTGAACATGTATCTTGATGAGGTCTTCGTCGGCCACGACCACAAGGGAATCCCCGATGCCGCTGAGATAGGCGCGAAACTCATCTTCCTTTGACTCAGCGTCCTTGACTCCATTGACGATAAATTCCGTGCAATACCCAAAGGTAATGCTTTCCGTTGAAAAGACCGCCTGTGCGGATGTATCACTCTTGGTCCCATCGGACACTGTCAGATTTTCTATGGTATCGTCCGCCGACTTCAAGGCGTCCAGCATTCCGTAGTAGATATATAGAAGGCCCTGTCCACCCGCATCCACGACGCCAGCTTCCTTCAGAACCGGGAGCATATCGGGCGTCCTCGCCAGCGTCTCATCGCCATACCGAAGCGCCTCCTCCAAAACTTCCACCACGTCCTCAGACCGCATGGCCAGCTCTAGGGCTTTATCCGCAACTTCCCTGGCCACCGTCAGAATTGTACCTTCCTTCGGCTTCATGACAGCCTTGTACGCTGTCTCCACCCCCAGCTGCAATGCCGTTGACAGAGTGGCCGTGTCAATCTCTTGCACATCCCGCAAACCTTTATAAAATCCTCGAAACAGTTGGGAAACGATAACGCCAGAGTTGCCTCTCGCCCCGCGCAGCGCGCCTGACGACAATGCCTTCGCCACGCCGGGAATATCGGCGCCCTTGGCATTCATGACCTCGCGGGCTGCGGACATCATGGTTAAAGACATGTTCGTCCCCGTGTCCCCGTCCGGCACTGGAAAAACATTCAGCTCATCCACCGAATGTTTATGCTCCTCCAAACGGTTGGCCCCCGCAATGATCATCTGACGAAACTTCGCTACCTGTATGCTTTTCAACACAACGTTCTCCTCCTAAGGGTA
>CAUFVC010000236.1:0-4424 GCA_959029275.1 uncultured Eubacteriales bacterium
TGCGACGCTCCTGCACCGATAGCCGTTGTATATCCTTTATCCCACCACCAGCGATAGCAGATCTTGGACATCCGCTGTCGCCAGACACTCCACTGTATCCGATGCGCCGTAGTAGATCTTGACTTCGCCGCTCTCCTCCAGAATCATACCGCCCGGGAAAATGACATTGGTTCGGAACCCATCGTCAACCTCCCACCGTGTCTCCGGAGCCAAAAGCGGTTCTCTGTACAGACCGATGATCTTGCTGGGATCGTCAAGATCCAGCAGCATAAGACCGGCACAGTACCGCTTTCTCCAAGCCTGCTCCCACCCGTTCTTTCCACGGCTGGGATCGATATCCACCGCGTGGAATAGGGTGAGCCAGCCTTTTTCCGTCTTAATGGGGGGCGCGCCGGGCCCCGTCTTGTCGTTGGCGTAGGGGACCGCCTCCACCGGCAGCACCAATCTGCTATCACCCCAATACCGGAGATCCGGCGAGTAGGATAGCCACGTGTCAAACCGGTCCTTTCCCCCTCTGGAGTATACGGGGAAGGGGCGCTCCAGCCTTACATACCGGCCGCCCACCTTTTCCGGAAACAACACCATGTTTCGATTATCCGGCACAGTCAGGGACAGAACCTCTATCTTTTGAAAGTCATCGGTGACCGCGATGCCGCCCCGAAGCCCATGGTTCGTATCCACGGCAAAACACAGATATACTCGGCCATCGATCACGGTCAGCCTTGGATCATAGACGCGGGTAATATCCGGGTCGTCCATTTGCTGCACGGTTAAGAAAGGTTCTCTCTGGACATCCCAGTGAATCCCATCCCGGCTGTATGCCAACCCGATGACACAGTGTTTGAAACAGCCTCTCTCCGGCACATAGCCATAGTCATCCCGGAAGGCCATGACATACCGGCCCTGGAATTTGCATACCCCGGCGTTAAAAATGCAATCCGCCTCAAAGGGGATATCTTTCTTTGATAAAATTGGCTCCCCCCTCTGATACCGCTTCACCAGCGGCGAAGAAAGCAGCTCTGGCAGTACTTTTCCCATCTCGTTGCCTATCCTTTCCTTTTCGATTTCTTTACGCCATAGTTTACACGGTTTGCCCAACGTTTTCAAGATTTTTTTGTCGAATTGTGAAAGAATATTCACCGCTGCCTACCCTATAGACACAGCAGTTCTCCTCGAGGCCCAGGAACACAATGCCCTCTTACTCCAGCGCCTATGATTCGCTCTATCTCCTTCCCACAAACAAAGTGCCGGCGCTGTTGCCTTTCACGATTTCATAGAGTGCCTCCGGCGCTTTCCCGTTTGTGATAACGGTATCGATCCCCTGTGCAGCCGCCAATTCCGCAGCCCGAAGTTTTGTTTTCATGCCGCCTGTTCCACGCCTTGAGCCTGCGCCGCCTGCAAGGGAATATACCGTGTCGTCAATCTGCTCGATCCGGCTTATGAGCTTTGCATTTGGGTGCAGCCGCGGATCTGCGTCATACAGGCCGTTTATATCGGACAGAATGACCAGCTGCTTGGCCTTGCACAGAACCGCGACCACAGCAGAAAGCATATCGTTATCGCCAAACAGTCTGTCCTCTGATTCTATCTCGGTATAGCTGACAGAATCATTCTCGTTGACTACGGGGATAATCCCCATCTCCAACAGGGCATTGAATGTATTTGTCAAGTTTTCTTTCTTTTCTTCCTGTTCCATATCTTCTGCGTTCAGCAGAATTTGAGCGATTGTCTTGTCGTAATCGCTGAAAAACTTGTCATATAAATACATGATACTGCATTGACCTACCGCAGCCGCCGCCTGTTTCATCCGCATACTGGACGGGCGCTCTTTTCGATTCAGTTTATTCGCGCCAACGGCAATGGCGCCGGACGATACCAAAATGACTTCATAGCCCATATTCTGAATATCGGACAGGACGCACGCAAGGCGGTCAAATGAGCGCAGATCGCTTCTCCCCATCTCGTTAGTGAGGGTGGAAGTCCCCACCTTGACCACAATTCTATTTTGATATAGCCCCATGTCACACCTCGATCACAGCGGCCGTATGTTTTGTAAAGGGCAAGAATCTTCGGTAAATGTCATCGGTTCTCACTTTCATATATCCGGTTGTCGTGCCGTCGCTGCACCCATACCATTCCTCTGCAAGAACGTCCTTGTCAAAAATAATCTGCACTCTCCGATCGGTGTCCAAGAGACTGCTGAAAACAGTGGCCGCTCCAATTTTTGTGCCGAGCATCGTTTCCATCTGTTCCGCAGGCGCGAAGGACACGCGGGCAATGCCTAGCGCGCTGCTGAAGTCCTTAGAGCGAAACGGCTTGTTGCCAACGGTGACAAACAAATAAAACTCTGTCTGCTGCCTGTTGCAGAGGAACAGGGTTTTTACCATGTTCATATTCAGCTTTTCATCAATGGCGACGCAGTCCTCCATTGTAATCGCTTCGTCTGTGTCAACACGTTCAAAGGGAATTTGCAGTTTTTCTAACGTTCCATAGACCAACTCTTGAAGCTGCGTCTGAAATTCATGGGGGGCTTCAGTTTGAATTTCGCTTACATAAAACATTTTGCTATGCATCTTGCTGTGCATTCTGCTGTGCATTTTGCTCTTCACACTCCTGCTTGACTTTTTATCGTTTTCAGTTTACCATGTATTTTATGATTACAAAAGCGAATGTTTTTCATAGAACCCATGATAAAATCAGATACTAGAAGCGGAGTGATATGATGGATATGAATATTCAAAAATATATGGCCTTTGTCAAAACCGTGGAATACGGCAGCTTTACAAAAGCCGCCGAGATGTTGAATTACTCTCAGTCCGGCATTAGCCGCATGATCCACGACTTGGAAAAAGACTGGAAGATCGTTTTGTTGGAGAGGGGAAAATCCGGCGTAAAGCTGACTAGCGACGGAATGAAGCTGCTCCCCTATGCAAAGAGCGTCTGCACAGAATATGGAAAGCTTCAGATGGAAGTTGACGAGTTGAACGGCCTGCAAGCGGGACTTATCCGCATCGGCACATTCTCCAGTGTGGCGACACATTGGCTGCCAAACATTATCAGAGAATTTCAAAAGGTATATCCAAACATTGAGTATGAGCTGCTGCTTGGCGACTATACCGAAATTGAAGAGTGGATCTTGGACGGACGTGTGGACTGTGGATTTTTGCGTCTTCCCGCACACCCGGAATTTGAAACAATCTTTTTGGAACAGGACAGACTGCTGGCCATTCTGCCGGAGAATCACCCCTTGGCAAACCTTGAGAAAGTCCCTGTCGCCGCGCTCTGTGACGAACCGTTTATGCTTTTGGAGAAAGGCGCCAAGACAGAGGTATCGGAGATATTTGAGCGATGCAACCTGACGCCTAAAGTACATTTTACAACGTGGGATGACTATGCGATTATGTCAATGGTGGAAAGCGGCCTTGGCATCAGCATTTTGCCGGAATTGATTTTGAAGCGCGTGCCATACCGAATCGTCGCAAAGGAACTAGATGTCCCTGCGTACCGAAAAATCGGTATCGCCCTGCGGAGTAAAAAATCGGCTTCTCTCGCAGTAAAACGGTTTCTGGACTATCTGCAATATCGCTAGTTCTTGGGACAATCTTTAATACAGTACGGCGGAAAACATAATCAACCTAATGCCCGCACATAGCGGAATACCAAGCGGCGCCAAAAGGGCAGGCCACTGTTCACTTTTGCCGCTTGCTCTTGGGTATAGCGCCACACCGCCTGCGCTTCTTCCTCCGAAACCCCTTGCCGGCTATATTTTGCCTTCAAAGCCAGCTCTCTTATCTCAGGGCTGATAACCGCGCCATACGGGCGCAACTGCTCAAGGTATCCATACATGGATACCACCGTTTGATTCCTCTCGCCTTCGCAGAACGCTCTCCGGCGCATGGCAGCGCGCCAGCGCCGGCGCAAAACAGTACACACCGCCAACGCGAACAGCACAAGCGCCGCCCACAGAGGCCAAAAATTGGACTTCGCACCGGGCTGTGGCTTCTCCGCCACAGCCTCCGGCCGCGATGAGTCTTCCCTGGACTCCGACGCCTCCACGGAGGATTCCGCTGGGGCCGAGCTCTCCGCAGAAGACTCTGCCGGAGCGCTAGACTCCGCTTCCGACACCTGCTCTGCCGCCGTCATCCCGCCAGGTGTGACCTCCAGCGGCTGCCATCCCAGCCCTCGGTAATAGACCTCCACCCAGGCATGACCTCTTCGATCCGTGACGTGTGCCCAGCCATCGCTCCCAAAATCCTCCGCCGCCACGGCATACCCTTCCGCGTACCTGGCCGGAATGCCCAAGGTCCGCAGCAGCACCGTAGCGGCGCTGGCAAAGTGAACGCAATACCCCTGCCGGTTTTGAAATAAAAAGTACTCCACAAAGTCCTCGCCCCGCGGCACAGCGCCAGGTGTCAGAGTGTACT
>CAUFVC010000237.1:0-4424 GCA_959029275.1 uncultured Eubacteriales bacterium
ACCCGCCCCAGCGCTTCTTTCCCTTTGGAAACGCTGCTGATTTTGTACTCCAGAAGGTGGAAATCCATCTGCACTGCATTCTTGATGGCAGTGTACAGCGCATCGATGGGGCCATCCCCGTAGGAATTCTCTTCTATGGTTTCTGAACCCTTTCGAATCCGGATCCACGCGGAGGGGAACTCATCGCTGGATATGACCTTAAAATTTTTAAGCTCATATACAACGGACTCGTCCTTCTGTACATAGTGGTTGCGCTGCAGAAGGAAATACAGATCGTGCAGAAAAACCTGCTTTTTTTTCTGGATCAACAGCTTCAGCTTTGAGAAGATCTGCCGGAATTCTCCCTCGTCATTGCAGTGGTAGTCTAAAATATTTTCCAGAACCTCGCGCAGCAACGCCGGCGTCGCATTTTCTGCGTTAATCACCACGTCCTGCTTGTGGACGCCGTACTCCACCGGAGAAAATGCCTCATAAGCGCTGGCGTTTTTTTGATGCATTCCCTGGGAATGGACAAAGGCGTTGGCGCCTATAATCGCCTTATTGACCTGCACGGACAGGCCCGTTGCATAGCTGACAAACTGGGACACCTTGGGAATGCTGTTCATCTTAATGCGCGTCTCCCCCTGATAGTAGTCCTGGTGATACCGGAGAGCCACGGCCACTTCCTCCAAGGCGGCGAGACCCGCTCTCTCCCCGATTCCGTTTACGGTACACTCCACCTTTCGGGCGCCGTTCTTCACAGCGCTGAGGGTATTGGCCACGGCGAGGCCCATGTCATTATGGCAGTGTGTGCTCAAAAGGATCGCCGGGTCTACGGAGTCCAGGCGCTGGCGCACCTTAGCAAAAAGAGCCCCGTACACTTCCGGGACGGCGGCTCCCACCGTATCCGTCAGATTGATGATCGTGGCGCCTTCTCGCGCCGCGGCTTCCGCCATTTGCAGGACAAATTCCTCGTCTGCTCTTCCCGCATCCTCGATGGTATACTGCACCATCTCCGTGAGGGACTTGGCATACGCCAGCGCCTCCATGCCCTGGGATAGAACCTGCTCCTTTGTCATCTTGAGTTTTTGCTCCATCTGCTGCGCCGATGCGCCGACCACCACGTGAAGCATTTTATGCTTTGCTCCCTCCAGACTCTCGTAGGCTTTCTCCAACTCCTCCCTCACCGGCTGCGCATAAACCGTCAAAATCGGAGAGTCTTCCCGCTGTCCGATAGCTTCCACAATGGCCTTGATCTCGCTCACCGCTTTGTCAGACACCGCAGGATATCCAATCTCCATATAGTCCGCGCCCATTCCTTTTATTCTGCGCGCCAGCTCAATTTTATCCTCCCCCGTCAGCCCAACGCCGGGAACCTGTAACCCGTCTCTGAGCGTCGTATCCCAAACATATATCGGATTCATATCGCTTTGTCTCCCTTCCAAATAGAAAAGGAGGGACTGTACCCTCCCAGCCTTCTACCGCACCACCAGATTGAGAATCCGTCCTGGCACGTATATTTCTTTGACCACGGTTTTGCCCTGAAGTAAGGATCCGATCTTCTCATCCGCCTTCGCCGCCGCGATGGCTTCCTCCTGGGCCGCATTTTTTTCGATCCTGACCGTTCCCTTGGCCTTTCCGTTGATCTGCACACCGATTTCGATGGTATCCTCTATGGTTTTATCCTCGTCATACCGGGGCCATTCCTGCTGATAAATCCGCCCTTCAAATCCGCAGCTCTCCCACATCTCTTCCGTAATGTGGGGCGCCGCTGGATTCAACAAAATCAAAAAGTCTCGCAGCTCAGCTCTCGATACCTTGCCAGCGCTGTAAAAATCGTTTAACAGCGCCATTAACGCCGCGATGGCTGTGTTAAACTTTAGAGTTTCGTCATCCTGGCTAACCTTTTTGATCGTCCGGTGCATGGCGATCTCCAGATCTTTTGTATACCCTTCTTCCTCCGATACCATGTCCTGAAGCTTCCAAACCCGCTCCAAAAACCGCCGGCAGCCTTTCACGCCATTCTGTGACCACGGCACCGCTTTCTCAAAGTCGCCGATGAACATCTCGTACAGACGCATCGTATCCGCCCCGAATTCCTCCACGATCTCATCAGGGTTGACCACGTTTCCTCGGGATTTGGACATCTTCTCATTGTTCTCCCCCAGAATCATTCCATGGGATGTCCGCTTCTGGTATGGCTCCGGTGTGGGAACCACGCCGATGTCGTACAGGAATTTATGCCAGAACCGGGAATACAGCAGATGCAGCGTCGTATGCTCCATGCCTCCATTGTACCAGTCCACAGGACTCCAATACTCCAGATTTTCTTTGCTAGCCAAGCAATCTGCGTTATGCGGGTCCATGTAGCGCAAGAAATACCAGCTCGACCCCGCCCACTGAGGCATCGTATCTGTTTCCCGCTTGGCAGGTCCGCCGCAGACAGGGCATGTGGTGTTGACCCACTCCTCCATGCTGGCTAAGGGCGACTCCCCATTGGGGCCCGGCTCATAGCTGTCAACCTCCGGCAACATGAGCGGCAGCTCGCTCTCCGGCAGTGGAACCCATTTGCCACAGTGGTCGCAGTAGACCAGTGGAATCGGCTCACCCCAATACCGCTGTCTGGAGAAGACCCAGTCCCGAAGCTTATAGTTGACCTTTCTCTCCCCCAGTCCCTTCTCTTCCAGATAGGCGATGATCGCTCTCTTCGCCTCTTTCACCTGCATTCCATTGAGAAAGCCGGAATTGACCATGACGCCATTGGCAATATCCGTGAAGGCTTCCTTTTCCACCTCGCCTCCGGATACGACCTCTATAATGGGAAGGCCGAATTTCTTAGCGAATTCCCAGTCCCGCGTATCGTGGGCCGGAACCGCCATAATCGCGCCTGTGCCATAGCTCATCAGAACATAGTCGGAAATCCAGATGGGGATGGAGCGCCCGTTGACCGGATTGATCGCCTGAACCCCTTTCAGCTCAACTCCGGTCTTTTCTTTTGCAAGCTCCGTTCTCTCAAAATCAGACTTTGAATTGGCAAACTCCCGGTAGGCCACCACTTCATCATAATTCTCCAGCTGTTCTTTCCAATCCTCAAGGTATGGGTGCTCCGGCGACATCACCATATAGGTGGCGCCGAACAGCGTGTCTGGGCGGGTTGTGTATATGCGCAGCTTTTTATCCCCCACCGTAAAATCAACCTCCGCCCCTTCAGAGCGGCCAATCCAGTTTTTCTGCTGAATTTTCACCCGTTCAATATAGTCCAAATCATCTAAATCATCGATGAGGCGCTGGGCGTACTCCGTAATTTTCAGCATCCACTGGGTTTTCATGCGCCGCTCAACTTTGCCGCCGCAGCGCTCGCAAACACCACCCACAACCTCCTCGTTGGCAAGGCCCACTTTACAGGATGTACACCAGTTGATGGCCATCTCCTTTTTATAGGCCAACCCTTTCTCAAAAAGCTTCAGAAAAATCCATTGTGTCCATTTATAGTAGGATGGATCCGTCGTATTGATCTCCCGGGACCAGTCGAAAGAAAGTCCCAGTGACTGTAGCTGTGCTTTGAATCTTGCGATATTGTTCTCCGTTACAACCTTGGGATGGATCTTGTTTTTGATCGCATAGTTTTCCGTCGGCAGGCCAAATGCATCCCAACCGATGGGAAATAGCACATTGTACCCCTGCATCCGCCGTTTGCGCGCGACGATGTCCAACGCAGTGTACGGCCTGGGATGGCCAACATGCAGCCCCTGCCCCGACGGGTAGGGAAATTCAATCAGCGCATAAAACTTGGGCCGGGATTTGTCGTCGGAAGCGCGAAAAGCCTCCTCCTTCTCCCAGATCCCCTGCCATTTCGCCTCGATTGCCTTGTGATCATATGACTTCACTTACCTTCACTCCTTTTCAGAATAAGACAAAAAGCCGTCTCCTCCACATAGAGGCGACGGCTCGCGGTACCACTCTACTCGAAAGTCCAGACGGTCTTTCATCTCTCACTGCTATAACGGGCTAACCCGATGGGGACTACTGACCTTCCGGCGTTGACCTCCATAGCTCCAAGGTGAGTTCCTGTACAAGCCGCTATCGCCTCACACCCGCCGGCAACTCTCTGAAAGCACTTGTACCGTACTACTCCTTCTCTACACCATTCTACGATTCTTTTATTTTATCAGAGGTCTCGAAAAAAAGCAAGCTCCTTTTTGCGTTCCGTCAAAAATTTTTATTTTTCCAGTCTTGCGGCTGGGCACCGGATTTCACAGCCCGACATGTGTACGCAACGGCCAGTCTGCCAATCAATATTTTATTCAACAAAAAGTTTTAAACTTCATCCTTGATTCTTCAAAATAAACATTTATTATAAGGTAATTTAAATTCAATGCGGAATCATTCCTTCAAATTTGCCATTGATCGAGCCATAAATACGTATCATAAATGGCAAATATAGG
>CAUFVC010000238.1:0-4397 GCA_959029275.1 uncultured Eubacteriales bacterium
TGTCAAGCTGATGATGCGGTTGTATGATCCAACGGACGGATACATTACGGTAAATGGGATCAACATCACGGATTATGACTACGATCAGTATATGAAGCTATTCTCCGCTGTCTTCCAGGATTTTGTCCTGTTTTCCATGTCATTGAAAGAGAATGTTACTCTGAATGGGGATGACAAAGTGGAAAACGGAGAAATTGAGTCGGTGTTAAGGTCCTGCGATTATGACAAATTTGAAAAACTGCCTAAGGGAGTAGAGACACAGGTACATAAGAACTTCGACAAGGAAGGCTTTGAGCCGTCGGGAGGGGAAGCCCAGAAGATTGCGATTGCACGTGCGAAGTATAAAAACGGGGAAGTTGTTATTTTGGATGAGCCAACGTCTGCACTTGATCCGCGTGCCGAATATGAAATCTATCAGAAATTCCATGAGATCACCCTGGATAAGACGAGTATCTTTATCTCTCACCGTTTGTCGAGTTCGCGGTTCTGTGACCGGATTGCGGTATTCAAAAATGGGGAGATTGTAGAGTGTGGTACACATGAAGAACTAATGCAAGCAAACGGCATGTATGCAGAATTATTCTCCATGCAATCTCAATTCTATGTGGAAGAAGAGCAGGGAGAAGGGACGAGATGATAGACAATAGACGGTTGAATGTGGCTGTTTTGGATAGTGGTATAGCAGTGGATGATGACCGCTGGGAAGCCAGTGAAAAACGGAATATTTATCTACGATCGATTAACTATTATTGTTCTGCCGAATCAATAGAATGTGATTTTATCACAGAAAGATTTTTAGAAATCGGTTATCATAAGTCTATCAAAAAGATCATGAAGGAGGGCAAAAAAATGTCTGCTATTCACATTACAAAACAGAATTTTCAGGAAGAGGTACTCAAATCCGATAAACCAGTTTTGCTGGATTTTTGGGCGAGTTGGTGCGGCCCCTGCCGGATGGTCGGCCCTATCATAGACGAGATTGCCAATGAAAGGCAGGATGTCAAGGTGGGAAAAATCAATGTGGACGAACAGCCGGAACTGGCTGCTCAGTTCCAGATTATGAGCATTCCTACGCTGATGGTTATTAAGGACGGCAAGATTATCAATAAGGCTACAGGAGCCAGACCCAAGCAGCAGATTCTTGCCATGATTTGAACGTATTTATCAAACCGATGGCTTGAAATCATATGATACATCTGGCAGAGAGTTTATAAAATGAAGGAAAGTGCAAGAGGTGACGGAAACATTTCAAATATCATAAGGGAGCTTACCGGCTGATATGCTTCCTTATGATATTTACATTTTTTGCAGTGGGTTCAATCGCTTCCTGTCTGCGATCTCTATGGTGCCTCGGCTCAATTTGACTAGGCCCTCATTTTGAAAATAGCGGAGCATTCGGGTGACGACCTCCCGATGGGTGCCAAGATGATTGGAAATCGTTTCATGGGTAATCTGCAATCGATCTGAGTTTTCGATGGCGGATTCTTCCAACAAAAATGTTGCAACTCGTTTATCCATGCGTTTCCAAAGAATCTGCTCCACCAGCCACATGACCTCGGAAAAACGGTCAGCCATGATTTCGTTTGTGTAGTTTGCCACGGGAGCCGAAGTCTCCATGATTTGCTTATAGATTTCTGCCGGAATGATCCAAAATTCCGTATCCTTTTCTGCTTCAATCGTAATGTCGAACTGGATACTGCGTATCATGCAGGAGGCAGATAGCAGACAGATATCCAGGTCAAACAGGCGGTAAATGGTTACTTCCCGCCCTTCGTCAGAAAGGATATATGCCCGAAACTGACCTGATTCTATGACGAAAAGTCCCGCACAGTCCATCCCGCCATTATGTATAATCTCGCCCCTTTTTGCGGAGCGGCGAATAAGGCTTCTGCTGATTGTATTTTGTTGCGAAGGTGTTAGCTTAGTCCATATTGGAAAACAGTTTTGGAATTCCATCTGCTTTGCTCCTTTCTCTGTCCATATTATAATCGAGTTTCTGGCATATGTCAATAAAGTGTTTGACATATGCCAGAAACTCGATTATAATAGAAAAAGGAAAATAGCATATGCTAAAAACAGAAGGGGTGCGGAGGTTGCCAAGACCAAAAAAATGCAGGCGGGTATGTCAGTTCCCTCAAAATGTGGCTTTTATTCCGGAGGAAGGAGGAGATGCGCAGGATGCGGTAATCCTGACTGTGGACGAATATGAGACAATCCGTTTAATTGATAAGGAAGGACTGTCTCAGGAACAGTGCAGTGAATTTATGCAGGTTGCCCGTGGGACAGTGCAGCAGATCTATACCAACGCCCGGAGAAAACTTGCAGATGTGTTGGTAGAGGGTCTTCCATTGCGCATTGAAGGCGGCGATTACAGGCTATGTGACGGAAAAAATAATGAGTGTGGCTGCACTGCCTGTTTTAAGCAGATCTGCGGAGGAATTGGAGGCGGATGTCAATGAGCGAAAGGCGGTAGGCTATCATATTTGGAATATCTTCAAGAAGCTCTGTGCCGCAGCGCCGGGACATAAATTTGCCATAGAGAGTGTTCGTGATGTCGGATACCGATTTGAGGTCAACATAAACAAGCAGTGCAAATTTTTGATTAGAGAAAAGAGAGTGCGGGACATTTACCCTTCCCAAGCAGGGCGGCAATTATGTGAAGAAAGAAAATTTGTCGGCAGTAATGGCGTGGTATGGAAAACGAGGTGAAAAAATGGCGACAAGCAAAAAATATCTGAGTTTTATATTAGATCAGCTTTCAGAGCTGGATGGCATTTCTCACAGGCAGGCGTTTGGAGAGTATATGATCTATCACAATGGAAAGGTTTCAGCCTACCTTTGCGACGATCGGCTGCTGGTGAAAATCACGCCCAGTGTACAAGCGTTGATGCCGGACGCACCGCATGAACCGCCCTACGAGGGGGCTAAAGATATGCTGCTGGTGGAGGATGTGGACAACCGCGCATTTTTAAAAGAACTGTTTGAAGCGATGTGGCTGGAATTGCCGGAGCCAAAATCGAAGAAGAAAAGACAAAAGTAGAGTATATCCATTTGCATACGCCTCTGCAGAACATTAACCTGCAGAGGCGCTTTCTTTCTAAAGATCAACGGGCTTACTGCCTGTGATGGGCGTACATCAGCTTTTCTTTTGGTTCATCCCAATACCCGCGCCTGCGCGCTCCTTTCCCCATTTGAGAAATGTCCCTACCTTTTTGCGGTTAGTTTTCAAAAACGAGATATGATAGACAACATTTAGCTCCGGGTCGCTCATGGGGATCAGCGCCCTGTGGGGCCCGTCATTTCGCAACTCCATAGACAGGGTCGAGATGGTGGCCAGAAAATTTGTAGTCCGAATCATGTATTGGGTGATGTTGTAGCTGTTTTTGATCAGCGTGATAGGCAGATGGTTCTCCGTGATCACCTTTTCCATCTGTGTGAGGAAGTAGCCGCCGATCTGCGGATAGAGCAGGGGCTGGGCCGGTATCTCCCGCAGGGAGATGGTTTCGCGTCCTAACAGCGTGCTATCGGCAGGAACGGAAAGATAGACCTGATCCGGCAAAAAGGAAAAACTCTGGATGTGGTCGCCTTCCACCCGGTCCGGCGTGACGGTCAGATCATACACCCGTTCAGTCAGCAATCTTGCGGCTTCGGTGCCCTCGTATAAATCATCCTTAACATGGATTTCGGGATAGGCAAGAGAAAAACGGGGGACACAGAACCAGCGGACGCCCGGATCGCAGAAGGCGATGGAGAGCGTTACATTCTGTTGGGCGGCGCTCAGCAAATCGGCTCTCATCTGTTCCACACTCCGCAGAATCGTATTGACATGGACGAGAGCAATTTCCCCGGTCTGGTTTAAATGAATCCGATTAGGGCTCCTGTCGAAAAGCTCGACATTCAGTTCCTCCTCAAACTTTTTGAGCATGGCGCTCATGGCGGGCTGGGAAACATGCAGCATTTCAGCCGCCTTTGTGAGGGAGCCGGTTTCAGCGATAATCTTAAAATATTGAAGCTGTGTAATGTCCATAAAACCCTCCGCTCCGGAGCGTTACTATATCCTCCGATATATTATCATAAGCATTTGCTTATGCTCCATAAAAACCGTGTAGTGTACAGATGGAGCTGCGCCCATTATAATAGGTCCATAAAGATGTTCCAAAAGCTTTTTCTATTATAGCATAACGGAACAATTATTGTAAACCCCGGATGCAAATAGGAGAGATGGAACTCAGAATAGACTTTTATATAGCAGGAGGTACGGAATATGGAATCTATAACGTTGAATAACGGCGTGAAAATGCCGATGGAAGGTTTTGGTGTCTTTCAGGTGCCGGAAGCCGCAATGTGCGAGCAGGCGGTCACCGATGCGCTGGCGGTTGGGTATCGCCTGCTCGATA
>CAUFVC010000239.1:0-4367 GCA_959029275.1 uncultured Eubacteriales bacterium
TCACCAGCCTCGCACTCCTTGGATTTTTTAAGTATTCTGCCTTCCTGGCAGACATTGTAAGGGCGATCCCTCTTTTTTCAAGCCTACCGGCCCCTGTGATTCCGCTGCCCATCGGCATTTCTTTTTACATTTTTCAGACAATGTCCTATACCATCGATGTCTACCGCGGCGATACGGACGCGCAGCGCAGCGCTGTGGCGTACGGGGCGTATGTCTCCCTGTTTCCACAGCTCATCGCCGGCCCTATCGTCCGGTACAAGGACGTGGCGGCCCAACTGACAGAGCGACACGAAAACGCGGTTCAGTTTACGGAAGGAATCCGCCTTTTTGTCGCAGGGCTCGCAAAAAAAGTGTTGCTGGCCAATCCTATGGGGCTTCTGTGGGACGGCCTCCGGGCAAGCGCTCAACCTGGGCTGGTGGGCGCTTGGCTGGGCGCTATCGCCTTTAGTCTACAGATCTATTTTGATTTCAGCGGATATTCCGATATGGCAAGGGGCCTTGGAAAATTTTTTGGCTTTGAGTTTATGGAGAATTTTTGCTATCCCTACATATCCAGAAGCATTTCCGAGTTCTGGCGCCGCTGGCACATCTCCCTGAGCACATGGTTTCGGGATTACGTCTATATTCCATTGGGCGGCAATCGCCGGGGTTTAAAGCGGACCATCCTCAACCTTTTGATTGTCTGGCTCCTGACAGGACTCTGGCATGGGGCCAACTATAACTATATTCTATGGGGGCTCTATTATTTCGCACTGTTAGCCCTGGAAAAAGTATTTCTAAAAAGATGGCTGGACCGCGCCCCCGCCGGCATCGCCCATGGGTACAGCCTTCTGTGCATCCTTTTGGGATGGATGCTGTTCTACTTCGAGGATCTGGGACAGCTGAGACTCTATCTAACCTCCATGTTTACCTATCAAGGTGTTCTTCTCTCGCCTCATGCGGGATACCTGGCACTGTCCTATCTGCCTTTGCTGCTGGTTGGAACCGTTGCTTCGACGCCTATAGGCAAGGCGCTGTTTGCCAAGCTTCCCGCAGGCCGCTGTTCCTTCGCCGCGGAATTCATCCTTTGCAGTTTGACCCTGCTCCTCTGTGTGGCGGCGCTTGTGAGCCAGAGCTATAACCCATTTTTATATTTTCGATTTTAACCGGAGAATCAAATTTCGAGGTGTCAGCCGTGGATACATCCCAGAAAAATTGGCCGCTGATCGCTTTCTTTTGCGGTTTTCTTGCCATCATCTCAATTCTCTTTCTATGTCTCCCGCCAAAATCCGTTTCCCCTGTGGAAAAAAGGACTCTGGAAGCGTTTCCCTCTGTCTCCGCCTCTGCCATAGCCAACGGCCGCTTCGAGGCGGGCATGGATCGATATGTGTCCGACCATATTCCGGGCCGCACCCTGTGGGTTGGCGCCTATTCCTATTTTTGCCTGGCCACCGGCCGGAATGGTTGGAATGGCATTTACGCGGGGAAAGACGGCTATCTGCTTCGAGAGCCGATATCCCCCGACTATGAGGCGCTGTCGAGAAATCTTTCTTATATCCGGAGCTTTCTCAGCGCCGCGGAGATCCCGGCGACGATGCTGATCGTGCCGTCTGCTGGCGCGGTCCTGCCCGGCAAACTTCCTCAGAACCATGATGTCTACTATGATGCAGAGCTCCTCTCTCTCGCAAAGGCGCAGTTGGAATCCTCCGCCTCTTGGATCGATCTATCCTCCAGCTTTGAACCGCTGGCTGAGCTGGAACCGCTGTTTTACCGAACGGATCACCACTGGACCAGCCTTGGGGCTTATCGCGCCTATGAAGCCCTTCTATCCCAATGGTCCATCTCCCCTACGCCTCCAAGCCAATTTCAAGTTGCGTCGCATCCTGATTTCTACGGGACATCCTACTCCAAGAGCGCGCTGTGGGGAGTGAAACCGGATACAATGGAGATCTGGGATCAATGTCTTCCTGTCCAGGTTATGATATATGAGGACCCCTCCGGCGAAGCTTCCACCGCCTCCTCCATGTTTTACCCGGACAATCTGGCCGGCGTTGATCCCTACAGTGTCTTTCTAAACGGAAATCACGCGCTGACCCGCATCGTCAATCCCTCTGCCAACGGTGGAACCTTGCTCATCCTGAAAGATTCCTTTGCAAACTGTCTGGCTCCATTTCTGGCGGCCCATTTCCGTGAAATCGATCTGATTGATTTGCGGTACTATCGCCCGGTCGATGGCCTCTCTCTCCTTGAGGATACTTCCGCCGACCAAATTCTTTTTATCTATAGCTTGGACGATCTGGTGCAAGACCCCAATTTTATGTGGTTGGCTCCGTAATATGATTTCACAGGATCGAAATATATTTGATGAAGTGGACGCAATCTTCTGTTACGATGTAGACAGTCTAAACCAATCGAGGAGGAAATCCACATCCAATCCAGAATGGAAGCCATACTGTCCGCCTTCCGGCAGCAGGAAGACTATATGGAAGGCCGCATCCAACGCGGAATCCAGGAACACCGGATGGATTACGCCTGTCTGCATTTCGTCGATAAAGAGGGACACCCACTGCCCCACGTGCAGGTGGAGGTTAAACAGATATCGCATGACTTCAAATTTGGCGCGAATCTCTTCATGTTGGACGAGTATGAAGACCCCCATTCTAATGAAGCGTACCAGGACGCTTTCTGTAAGCTATTTAACCACGCTATGATACATGGATGCCTGACTGGGTGCCCCGTGAAGTCCCGGCCATCAAACGGCTTTATGCAAAACGGATGGAGGAGCTCGCCTCCCGGTATCAACATCGAATCCCTGACTGGGAGGTTATCAATGAAACCCTGTTTGTCAATGGCATCTCTCCCTTTTATCGGGAGCCCGACTATCTGGACTGGAGCTTCCAGGAGGCGGCGCGCTGGTTTCCCTATAACCATCTTCTGATCAATGACGCTCACTGCAACATCTGGAATGTGTTCAATTATTCCCGGAGTCAATACTATATGCTGATTGAGGGGCTGCTGGGCCGAGGCGTGCGCATCGATGGGATCGGGATGCAGTTTCACATGTTCTATTCCCGCGACGAGGAGGAAACGGCCACGAAGCTTTTCTACAATCCCCGCCATCTCTATCATGTTATGGACTGTTATGGGCATTTCCACCGCCCCGTACAGATCTCCGAAGTCACGATTCCCGCCTACTCGGAGGAAGCCGGCGACGAGGCTGTTCAAGCGGAGATCGTTCGCCATCTGTACCGCATCTGGTTTTCCCACTCTAACACAGAGTCCATCGTATGGTGGAATCTTGCCGACGGCAGCGCATACGCCGCAGAGAATTCGTATTATGGCGGTCTGCTCCGCGCGGACTTTACGCCAAAACCAGCCTATGAGGTTTTACAGGATTTGATCCACAGGGAATGGAAGACCTGCGCTGCGCTTGACACCGGCGACACGGCAGAGGCATCCTTCCGCGGCTTCTTTGGCCGGTATTCTCTGACCGTTACCTGTAAAGGAAGGCAATTTACCGAGGACATCCACCTCCAGAAGAAGGGCCCCCGCGAGTTCACCATTGTCTGCGATTGATGGGTATTTGAATTTCATGACATGGTCAACTTAACGTACGCCCACACCAAAAAAACCTTGAGTGAAAAAGTAAATTCCACGCCAATGCTGAATTTACTTTTTCATTCAAGGACACCAAAAAAAATGAAAAAAGGGCTTGCAAAAACAAAGAAGATAGCATATAATAGTACATGCGATGCGCGAATGGCTCAATTGGCGGAGCACTGGCTTCCCAAGCCGGGGGTTGCGGGTTCGAGTCCCGTTTCGCGCTTCTGAGAGGAAGAGTCGAATGTCCACACGGCATTCGGCTTTTTTCATGCCTCATATCATTCGCCATACCCGATATTGAAGAAGGCCCCGTGTGGGCTATTTGTGCCGGAGCGTCACAAATAGCTCGCCCCATCGCTAACGCTCCGGAAAGGAGATTATCATGACGAAACCAAAACTTGTCATCGCTCAGCCCTCGCTTCCCGCTGAGACCCGCGAACTGCTCCAGCAGGATTTCGAACTGATCTACACAGATCCGCAAAAGCCGGAGATTCTCCACCGAGACTTGTCCCAGGCGACAGCCTTGTTTCCCGCTTCACTGCAGGTCGATGAAACTCTGCTGTCCCATGCGCCCCTGCTGCGCATCGCCAGCAATGTAGGGGTTGGGTACAATAATTTTCACCTTGACGCTATGCGCCGCCATTCTGTCATCGGCACCAACACCCCCTCTGTACTGGATGACGCCGTGGCCGACGCCATCGTGGGCCTGATGCTGGCATGTTGCCGTAGGATCAGCGAGCTAGACCGGTATGTAAAAGAGGGGCGCTGGAATGGCCGGGAGGGGC
>CAUFVC010000240.1:0-4363 GCA_959029275.1 uncultured Eubacteriales bacterium
CGTTTTGATCTAAACCGTTTTGAAATACTCCAAAATTTCCGATGCGTTTGTATCGGGCTTCGCCTTTTCGAAGATCTTAAGAATCTTCCCCTGCTCATCGATGACAAACGTGGTGCGGACCGTCCCAAAGGCCGTTTTCCCGTACATTTTCTTTTCCTGCCAGACCTCATATGCCTTGATAGCCGTCAAATCGGGGTCGGCCAGCAGAAGGAATGGCAGTTCAAACTTCCGGATAAAACGCTGATGGGAGGTCTCCGTATCCTTGCTAATCCCGATGACGGCTACATCCATGGCCCGAAATTGGGCAAACGAATCGCGAAAGGCGCATGCCTGGCGAGTACAGCCTGGCGTATTATCCCTTGGATAAAAATACACCACGACCTTTTTTCCACGGAATTGAGATAATGAGACTTGATTTCCATCCTGATCCGGCAGAGTAAAATCCGGCGCGTTCATTCCTACTTGCAGCATACGCTACCTCCTTCCCATTCACCTTAGACTGGTATTCTATATCTTACAGCATTCGCCGCAAAAAATCAAGGGATTTATGCTCCTTCTGCTACTCGATAATGCCGCGGATCTCGTTGATATCCTGAACGCCGGTTTTATCCATAAACGCTTCCAGCTCATCCAGAACGCGGACCGGGGCATCGGGCTCAATCAGATTGGCCGTTCCGGTGGCGACCATGGTGGCGCCCGCCATGATGAACTCTGCCGCGTCCTCCCCTGTATAAATGCCGCCCATGGCCAGAATCGGGATCGAGCAAGCCTTGTGAACCTGATAGACCATCCGCACTGCTACCGGTTTGACCGCCGGGCCGGAGAATCCTCCGACTTTCTGTGCCAGAATCGGTTTTCTTTTATATACATCTATCCGCATTCCCAATAGGGTATTGATAAGAGACAGCGCATCTGCGCCGGCAGACTCCGCAGCGCGGGCGATCTCCACAATATCCGTAACGTTCGGGCTGAGTTTCACTATGAGGGGCTGTCGAGTACTTTTTTTCACCGCGCTCACCACCTTCTCCACCATGCGGGCGTCGGTTCCGAAGGCAACGCCGCCCTCCTTGACATTGGGGCAGGATATATTGAGCTCTACCAAGTGTACCTCGGTCTCCGCCAGACGCCGCGACACCTCTACATAGTCCTCCAGCGACCGCCCCGCCGTGTTGACAATCACCTTGGTATCGAACTGTTTTAAGAACTCTAGATCGTCCTTGATAAAGGCGTCAATGCCTGGGTTCATCAAACCCACGGAGTTCAACATTCCGCCATAGGTTTCCGCAATGCGGGGAGTGGGATTGCCGGGCCACGGCTCTCTGGCCACCCCCTTTACCGTAACCGCTCCCAGCCGGTTCAGGTCAAAAAACTGGCTGTGAGCCTGTGGGTTAAAGGTTCCGGACGCTGTGGTGATTGGATTTTTCATCTCCATTCCGCAGAATGATACGGCCATAGTTTTACTCATGAAAAGATCACATCCTTTCCGGGGAATACAGGGCCCAGCTTACAGACTCCCTTTTGCATGACGCTGCCGTCCGGCATACGAAGCTTCGCCGGGCACCCGGCACATGCGCCGAACCCGCAGCCCATCCGCTCTTCCAGTGAAAACCAGGTCTCCAGATTCCGGCCCTGCTGCCACTGTTGTATGGCCCGCATCATCGGTACCGGGCCACAGGCATAGAGCACGCGCCGCGCCGCCGTGTCGGCGTGCTGCAGATACATGTCCATGGCGTCGATGACCGTCCCTCTAATGCCATACGTCCCGTCATCGCTGGATGCCATAACCTCTCCCCACGGCTCAAATTCTTGTCCCATCCAGGGCTGACTGCGAAATCCTAAAAAGATTTTGAGCGGCTTATGGGATAGGGATTTCGCCAAAAATAGCATGGGGGGCATTCCCAAGCCCCCGCCCACTAGGAAGATCTCCTTTGCCTCCGCCGCGGCCTCCAGCGGGAATCCATTCCCCAGAGGTCCCATAACCCGTATGGCATCTCCCTCTCCCATGGCGGCCAACTCTTCGGTTCCCTTGCCGACGACTGCATACAGTAGAACCAGCCGCCCTGTCTCTACAATCGCATCGCAGATGCTGATGGGCCGGGGCAGAAGCCGGCTCTTATCCCGGCAATATAGATTGACAAACTGCCCGGGCTTTGCCTGCGCTACCAGCTCCGGCGCGAACAATTCCATCCGGTAAATGCCCGGAGCCAGCTCTATTTGTTCTTTTATGGTTACCCAATCATTCCACATGGTCATCCTCCATCCACTATGACTCCATCGCTCTTTGCAAATCTTCTTTCATATCGAGAACTGCTGCCCTTGATGCCTGCGCAAATTCCTCCGGCGTACACATTTTTCCATAGCTGTCCTTCTGCCATGCGGCGATAATTCCCCGCGAAGAATTCACAATGGCGCCAAGGCCATTCCGGTCAAAGCATCCGGCCAGATCCCGCGCCGTGGCACCCTGCGCCCCGTAACCCGGTACCAGAAAAAAGGTGTGGGGCAGAACTGCGCGGAGCCTCTTTCCCTGCTCGGGGTGCGTTGCGCCGACAACCGCTCCGATATCGGAATATCCGTATCGCCCGCGGAAAGCTTCCCCCCATTTCTCCACCAACCCACCTACGACTTCATACAGTGGTTTGCCCGCTTCTCCCACAGGCAAATCCTGGATCTCACCGCTGCCCGGATTGGAGGTTTTGACTAAAACAAATAATCCTTTATCATACTTTGTCAAGTGGGGAAAATACGGCTCTACGGATTCAACGCCTAGGTATGGGTTTAGAGTGACAAAATCCTCTTGGTACGGCGCATATGCCGCCTCCCCCACCGCTACCTCCCCGATGTGCCCATCGGCGTATGCCTGGGCCGTTGACGCGATATCGCTCCGCTTGATATCCCCGATTACCACAAGCCCTTTCTCCTTGGCGTATTGAATCGTCCGAATGAAGACATCCATGCCAGCCGCCCCGTACATTTCATACATGGCAACTTGCGGTTTGACCGCAGGGACAAGATCATAGACCGCGTCGATGATCTCTTTATTAAACAGCCAAAAAGCCTCCGACGCTCCCTTTAGCGTCTGTCCATAGGTCTCAAAGGCTTGCCGGCGGATGTGCTCCGGAATCATAGATAGCCTCGGGTCAAGCCCAACCACCGTTGGATTTTGTAAAGCCCGAATTTTATCGATCAGTACATCAATCATTGCCGAATCCCTCTCTACTTATTTGTATACTTTTCCATTGTGATACACGATTCGCCCGTCCAGAATCGTGGTCTCCACTTTTCCTTGCAGAGTCATGCCGTGAAATGGCGTATTCCGCCCCTTCGTATAAAATGAATTTTTGTCCACCACATATTGCTTTGCCGGATTGACGATGACCACATCCGCTGGTCTGTGCGGTTGGATTGTGCCTCGGTCAAGTCCAAGAATCTTCGCCGGATTGTAGCTCAGGCATTTGGCCAGTGCAAGGGGCGTCAATATACCTGGGCCCGTCAACTGTGTAACGCCCAGCGACAGCGCCGTCTCCAATCCGACGATCCCGTTGGCGGCGCTTTGCATTCCCGTATTCTTATCCTTTTCGTGGTGGGGCGCATGGTCCGTCGCAATGCAGTCCAGCGTTCCGTCGGCCAATCCGTCCAGGATCGCCTGTACATCCCTCTTTGTCCTCAGAGGCGGGCTCATTTTAAAGTTCGGATCCTGCGCCAAAATTGCCTCGTCGCTGAGGGTAAAATGATGAGGACATGCCTCGGCGGTGATAGGGAGCCCCCGCCTCTTCGCCTGGCGAATGATCTCGACGCTTCCCTCTGTGCTAACATGGCAGATATGGAGCTTGGCGCCTGTACTGGCAGCTAGCATGATATCCCGCGCCGTTATGAGTTCCTCCGCATCCCGAGAGATGCCCGGCAACCCTGCTTTCTGCGCATTCTCCCCCTCATTTACGCAGCCGCCGGCCAGGCTTATATCCTCACAGTGATCCAGAATGGGGAGCCCTAGAGCTTTCGCTCTTCCCATCGCCTGCTTCATAAGGGCGGCATTCATGACCGATTTGCCGTCCTCGCTGAAAGCGCAGACTCCTGCTGCGGCCATTTCGTCCATATGGGACAGCTCTTGCCCTTCCTGTCTCAGAGTAATCGCTCCAACCGGCAGGACATGGGTGTACGGCGACTGTGCAGCCTGTCCCAAAATATAGCGGACGATCTCGGCCGAATCCGTTACCGGCACTGTGTTGGGCATAGCGCAGATTGTGGTAAACCCTCCCGCAGCAGCAGCCGCGCTGCCGGTGGCAATTGTCTCTTTGTGTGTCAATCCGGGATCCGGCAGGCGATCCGCAGGGGGATCTGCAAGATCAATATATATTCCGAAGTG
>CAUFVC010000241.1:0-4356 GCA_959029275.1 uncultured Eubacteriales bacterium
GAGTAGAACAGAAAGAAAGACAATTCTCGGGAGGCAGGCCTCCAGTAGAATTGTCTTTTTTGAGCCGAAATGAGTTACACCGAAATCTCCGCAAGGGCCGTTTTGAGGATGATTATTTCGTCCCGAAGCTGGGCGGCCTCCTTAAAGTGCAAGTCGGCGGCAGCTTTTCGCATTTCCTTTTCCAGCTTTGCGATTGCCTTGAGAAGCTCCTCCCTCGACATGGATTCCGGATCCCTTTCCAGGCTCTGGGGCTGGCCATCCTCGTCCACGGCCAGCGTAGCCCGGATGACGTCGCGGACTTTCTTCTTGATCGTCTGCGGGATAATGCCGTGCTCCCTGTTGTATTGGTCTTGTATCTCCCGGCGGCGGTTCGTCTCGGAGATGGCGCGCTCCATGGAGCCTGTCATGGTGTCGGCGTACAGGATAACCTTGCCGTCCACATTTCGGGCCGCGCGGCCGATAGTCTGAATCAGCGATGTCTCCGACCGCAGAAATCCCTCCTTGTCCGCGTCCAATATGGCGATGAGGGAGACCTCCGGAATATCCAATCCCTCACGCAACAGATTGATGCCCACAAGAACATCATAGACGTCGGTGCGCAGATCGCGAACGATCTCCAGCCGTTCCAGCGTATCGATATCGGAATGAAGATATTGAACTTTGATGCCAGCCTCTTTCAGATAATTTGTCAAATCCTCGGACATGCGCTTTGTCAGCGTTGTCACCAGAATCTTTTGTTTCCTGGCAATCACTTGGCGGATCTCCTGGAGTAGATCGTCGATCTGTCCTACCACAGGCCGCACCTCCACCTGGGGATCCAGAAGGCCGGTGGGGCGGATAATCTGCTCCGCCGTGAGCTGCCCGTGGGCATATTCATAGGGGCCCGGGGTCGCGGACACGAACATCATCTGATGAATTTTGCTCTCAAACTCTTCAAAATTGAGGGGGCGGTTGTCCTTTGCTGAGGGGAGCCGAAAGCCATACTCCACCAGCGTCTCCTTTCTCGACTGATCCCCGTGGTACATACCCCGAACTTGGGGCAGTGTGATGTGGGACTCGTCCACAATGATAAGAAAATCATCGGGAAAATAATCCAGCAGCGTGTACGGGGTACTTCCGGCCTCCCGGCCCGACAGATGCCGGGAGTAATTTTCGATGCCGCTGCAATAGCCGATCTCCCGCATCATCTCAATGTCAAAGTTGGTGCGCTGGGCTAGGCGCTGGGCCTCCAACAGCTTATCCTCCTCTTGAAATTCCCGAAGCCGCATTTCCAGTTCCGCCTCGATGCGGGAGATGGCGCCCTCCATCTTCTCTGGCGCGATGACGTAGTGGGAGGCGGGAAAGAGGATCATGTGCTCCCGTTTGCCTAGAATTTCGCCGGTGAGGGCATCGACCTCCGATATGCGCTCCACCTCGTCGCCAAAAAACTCGACTCGATAGGCGATATTCTCCTCGGATATGGGAATGATCTCCAACACGTCGCCCCGCACCCGGAAGGTCCCGCGCATAAGGTTCATATCATTGCGGGAATACTGTAGATCCACAAGCCGGCGCAGCACATCGTCCCGATCCCGGATCATGCCGGGGCGCAGGGAGAGGACCATGCTATTATAGTCGATGGGGTCTCCCAAGCCGTAGATGCAGGAAACGCTGGAAACGATGATGACATCCCTTCGCTCTGCCAGCGCAGCGGTTGCCGAGTGGCGAAGCTTGTCGATCTCATCGTTGATAGCGGAATCCTTTTCGATAAATGTATCCGTCTGTGGCACGTAGGCTTCCGGTTGATAATAATCGTAGTAACTGACAAAATATTCTACGGCGTTGTCAGGGAAGAATTCCTTAAATTCACTGTATAGCTGGGCAGCCAAAGTCTTATTGTGAGCCAGCACTAAAGTCGGCTTTTGTAACTGTTCAATCACGTGTGCCATGGTAAATGTTTTGCCGGAGCCGGTGACCCCCAGCAAAGTCTCAAATTGATTCCCTCTCTGAAAGCCTTTGACCAATTTTTCAATAGCTTGGGGCTGGTCTCCAGTGGGTTTAAATTCTGACACCACTTTAAAATCCATTGTACCCTCCATTCCGGAGCGTTAGCGATGGGGCGAAGAGATCTATCTGTGACGCTCCGGCACAAATAGCCGTGTGTATTCCTCATCCCGGCGCAGGCGAACTCACTTTCTTATTATATCCTGAAATGTACCAAATTGCAATCCCTAAAAAACATATGTTTGGCTTACATCGCTGGGCAGCGGATATGCGCAATGGAATCTGGCTTGTCGGGGGATGAAGTTTTTCGCCGCCATCTCTTGACGAAAAAAGAGAAATACTGTATAATCGAGAAGAACGTTTGTTTGGATATAGAAATGGAAATTTATAGAATAGGTAGAGGATATGTCATGGATGAATATATTCATATCAAGGGAGCGAAGGAACACAATCTGCAGGATCTGGATGTAACCATTCCACGGAATCAGTTTGTGGTGCTGACGGGACTTTCCGGTTCGGGGAAGTCTTCCTTAGCGTTTGACACCATCTTTGCAGAAGGGCAGCGGCGCTATATGGAGTCGCTATCCTCCTACGCCAGACAATTTTTAGGGCAGATGGAGAAGCCGGATGTGGAGTCCATCGACGGTCTGTCCCCCGCGATATCCATCGACCAGAAGACCACGTCCCGGAATCCGCGCTCCACTGTCGGAACCGTTACGGAGATCTATGATTACCTGCGCCTTTTGTACGCTAGAATCGGGATTCCGCACTGCCCCCAGTGCGGCCGTGTTATCGAGAAGCAATCGGTGGATCAGATGGTGGATCAGATCCTGTCTCTGCCGGAGGGAACGAGGATCCAGCTGTTGGCGCCCGTGGTTCGCGGGAGAAAAGGGCAGCACGCCAAGCTTTTGGAGCAGGCGAAGCGCTCAGGCTACGTGCGAGTTTACATCGACGGCAGCCTCTATCAGTTGGACGAGACGATAGAGCTGGATAAAAATAAAAAGCATTCCATCGAGATCGTGGTGGACCGCCTTGTGGTCCGCGAAGGGATTGGGAAGCGATTGACCGATTCCATCGAGACGGTTTTAAAGCTGTCCGAGGGACTGCTCATGGTGGATATAGGCGGACAAGAGGAGCGAAAGCTATTTAGCCAGAGCTTCTCCTGCCCCGACTGCGGCATCAGCATCGATGAGCTACAGCCCCGGCTGTTTTCCTTCAACAACCCCTTCGGGGCCTGCCCGGAGTGTACAGGCTTGGGTATGCAGATGAAGTTCGACCCGGATTTAATCATCCCCAACAGGGATCTATCCCTGGCCCAGGGAGCCATTGTAGCCCCCGGGTGGGGTTCGGCCGGCCACGATGACAGCTATGCGGGAAAGCTTCTCAGTATCCTCTCAAAGAAATACGGCTTTCGACTGGATGTTCCAGTCCGGGAGCTGAGCCCGGAGGCGATGGACATCCTCCTGAACGGCACCGGCGCGGAGAAGGTGAACATGGTCTATGAGGGGCGGTTCGGCACGCGCGAGTACTCCACTCCCTTCGCCGGACTGCTGGGCAATATGAAGTACCGGTATCAGGAGTGCAGCGAATCCATGAAGGCGGAGTATGAGAGCTTTATGACACAGACAGCGTGCCCTGTCTGCCATGGGCAGCGGCTCAAGCCGGAGGCGCTGGCTGTCACCATCCATGGCAAAAATATCTCCGAAGTGACCAGCCTGTCCATACGGGATGCGAAAGTATTCTTTGATACACTCGAGCTGACGGAGCGGGAAGAGATGATCGCCTATCAGATATTAAAAGAGATTCGGGCTCGCCTTGGCTTTTTGTTCGATGTCGGCCTCGACTATCTCACGCTGTCAAGAGCCGCGGGGACATTGTCCGGCGGGGAGGCGCAGCGGATTCGGCTAGCCACGCAGATTGGCTCCGGGTTGATGGGGGTTCTGTATATTTTGGACGAGCCCAGCATCGGGCTTCACCAGCGGGACAATGCGAAGCTGCTCAAGACGCTGACGCATCTCCGGGACTTGGGGAATACGCTCATCGTCGTGGAGCACGATGAAGAGACGATGTTCGCGGCGGATCACATCGTGGATATCGGTCCGGCGGCCGGCATCCACGGCGGAAAGCTTGTATGCCAGGGCACGGTACACGATATTATGAGGTGTCCGGATTCCCTCACGGGGGATTACCTGAGCGGCCGGAAAAGGATAGAAATTCCGAAGGAGCGCCGCAAGCCGGATGGGCGGTGGCTGGAGATCAAGGGGGCCAGGCAGAACAACCTGCAAGGCACAGATTTCAAAGTGCCGCTGGGGGTCTTCACCTGTGTAACAGGAGTGTCGGGCTCAGGGAAGAGCACCTTCGTCAATGAGATCC
>CAUFVC010000242.1:0-4353 GCA_959029275.1 uncultured Eubacteriales bacterium
CATGCATAGGCTGGCCCAGCTCCAGCATAATATAGTTGGTCAAATCCGCCAGCAGGTTGATGGCCCGCATACCGCAGCGGTACAGCCGAATCCGCATATTGACCGGACTGACTTTCACCGATATATTTTCTACCGCCATGGCGGAATAGCGGAACAGATGCTCCTGATTTTCCGCTGATATAGGGACGGCCGGCAGCGATCCATAGGCGCTCGTATCCACCTTTTGAACCTCCTGCAGCGGACGGCCCGCCAGCGCTGCCATCTCTCTGGCTATTCCATAATGGCCCCACAGATCTGGCCGGTTGGTCAAGGATTTGTTGTCCACCTCAAAAATGGTGTCTTCAATCTCGTAGAGTCTCTTAATATCGGTTCCCACCGGCGAGTCCTCCGGCAGAAGCATCAAACCCGAATGGTCGTCGCTGATCCCGATCTCCTTCTCACTGCAACACATGCCGCAGCTCTCGTAGCCGGCGACGGGCCGGCGCTCGATTTTCATTCCGCCGACTTGACCGCCCTCCTTGGCAAAGGGTACCTTGATCCCCACCGCTACGTTGGGCGCTCCGCAAACCACATCATACACAGCATCCCCTCCGTCCACTTTCAGCAGGTGTAGTTTTTTGGAGTTAGGGTGCTTCTCCACGGATATAATCTTGCCCACCACCACATTTTGAATATCCCGCCCGACATGCTGGATCTCTTCCACCTCCGCTGTGGCTAAGGTGAACTTCTGTATCAGAGTGTCAATGTCAATGCCGTCCAGATTGACAAAATCTCGAATCCAATTGATTGAAAGCTTCATGCTCTGACCTCCTTATCTCTATTGAATCGTAAATTGTTCCAGCGACTTTAAATTCCCGCTGTTAAAGACTCGAATATCGCGGATTCCAAATTTCATCATGGCAAGCCTTGTGAGGCCGAGACCAAAGGCGAATCCCGTATATTTTTCACTGTCAATGCCCGCCATAGCCAAAACATTGGGATGGATCATGCCGCAGGGACACAGCTCAATCCAGCCGCCTTGCTTGCACGTGGGGCACCCTGTCCCGCCGCAGACGTGGCACTGGATATCCAGCTCAAAGCCGGGCTCCACGAAGGGGAAAAAGCCAGGGCGCAGGCGAACGGTGATATCCTTTTGAAATACTTCCGACAACATGGTTTTCATGAAATAAATCAGATTGGAGATGGAGATATCCTCCCCCACCATGATTCCCTCCATCTGGAAAAACGTATTTTCATGGCTGGCGTCAATGGCCTCGTTGCGGAAGCAGCGTCCGGGAAAGATGGCGCGGCAGGGCGCGCCATACTTGCGCAGAATGGTGTTCTGAGCCGCGGAGGTATGGGTTTTGAGAACCTGCCCATTGTCCAGATAGTATGTGTCCTGCATATCTCTGGCCGGATGGAATTTAGGAATATTGACGGCCTCAAAATTATCATATTCCGTCACCACCTCCCTGAAATCCTCCACCGCAAATCCCATGCTTCGGAAAATTTCCTCCAACTCGCGCTGCACGATGGTGATGGGGTGCAGAGTTCCCGTCACAGGCTTGGCGGGAAGCGAGATATCATAGCGGGTATCCTGTTCGAGCCGCGCCTGGGCAAGCGCCGCCTCAAGCTCCGACGATTTCGCCGAGATAAATTCGCTGACCTGCTGCTTCAGCTGATTGATCTGCTGCCCAGCCTCCCTCTTGGCGTCGGCGTTCAGATCCTTGAGGTTTTTCATCAGATCTGTGACAAGACCTTTTTTCCCGAGATACGCGACGCGGATTTTTTCTAACTCCTCCGTCCCACAGATGGAACGCATCTCTTCCTGAAATCGAGCTCTGACTTGTTCGATTTTATCCTTCATTTTCATGTCCTCCTTATCATAAAAATAACCCGTCCAACGACTTGGACGGGATTCTTCCGTGGTACCACCAAACTGCGAAGCCTCTCAGCGGGCGCTGAGAAACCTCCTCGACTCCCCATAATGCGGTGGACTGCATCCGCCCTTACGGATAACCCTTTCAGGGCGACAGCTCCGATAGTGAAATTCACCGCTAGCGAATATCAAATCCTGCTTTCAGCCGGTGACAGGATCTCTCTGCTGCCTCTCTCTATCCGCTACTGTACATACCTTCTCAGCCTTATGAATCGGAGTATACCACGATTGCATTTTGTTGTCAAGTTCTTTTATCTTGCATTTACCAAATGATTCGATTATACTGATATGGTAATCCCATATTGTATTGTCATCAATCTATCGATTGAAGGTGAATCGCAATTTGTGCTGGAGCGTCACAGATTGCTCTCTTCGCCCCGTCGCTAACGCTCCGGAATGGAGAATTCTATGTTTATAGCCGACCTACATATTCACTCCAAATATTCTCGGGCCACAAGCAGAGACTGTGTCCCCGAGTATCTGGACCTATGGGCCCGGCGCAAGGGCATCGATCTCATCGGAACCGGCGATTTCACACATCCGGCCTGGCGTGCGGAGCTTAAAGAAAAGCTCACCCCCTCTGAGTCTGAAGAAGGGCTGTACTGTCTGCGCCGTGAATGCCGCCTGGATGATACCATGTCTTCTGGAGAGATCCGTCCCCGCTTTGTCCTCTCGAGTGAAATCAGCTCGATCTACAAAAAAAATGGAAGAACTCGAAAAGTTCACAATGTCATCCTGCTCCCAAGCCTGGAAGCGGCTGAGGCCCTATCGATCAAGCTCGAAGCCATTGGAAATATTCACTCCGATGGCCGTCCCATCCTCGGTCTGGACAGCCGTGATCTCCTGGAAATCACACTGGAGACCTGTCCTGACGCGATTTTCATTCCCGCCCATATTTGGACGCCCCACTTCTCAATGTTTGGCGCTTTCTCCGGCTTTGACACCGTGGAAGAGTGCTTTGAAGATCTCACCCCCTATATCCACGCTGTCGAGACCGGTCTCTCGTCGGATCCCCCTATGAACTGGCGGCTCTCGGCTTTGGACCGCTTTACGCTGGTCTCCAACTCCGACGCTCATTCCCCCTCGAAGCTTGGCCGGGAAGCAAATCTCTTGGACACCGCCATGTCCTACCCCGCGCTGGCATCTGCCATACAGGGCGGAGCGGAGAAGGGCTTTGCCGGGACGATTGAATTTTTCCCGGAGGAGGGAAAGTATCACTACGATGGCCATCGAAATTGTCACGTATGCCTGAAGCCGTCGGATGCGGAGGCGGTCGCTGGCCTATGCCCTGTCTGCGGGAAAAAAATGACCATCGGTGTCGATCACCGCGTTGAACAGCTGGCGGACCGCCCGGAGGGCTATCGCCCCGCCTCTGCCGGTTATTATCAGAGCTTGGTCCCTCTGCCGGAAGTCATCGGAGCCTCCACCGGGCTCTCAAGCACCGGCAAAAAAGTCCTTGCCCAATATGAAACAATGCTTCGGGAGATCGGCCCTGAATTCTATATTTTGCGGGAGGCCCCTCTTGAGGCCATCCTTTCGACTGCCGGCCCCTGTGTGGAGGAAGGGATCCGGCGGCTGCGGGACGGGCGTGTAAGCCGGACGCCCGGCTACGACGGGGAATACGGCACCATTCAGCTTCTCAGCCAATCCGAAATTGATTCCCTGACAGGCCAGCTCAGCCTATTCGCCGTGACGGGGTTAGCCGCGCCTGCCTCCAAGAAAAAGGCCGGCAGAAAAAGCCCCTCCTCCAACAAGCCGGCGGCGGACCATCCTTCCACCGACAGCTCCACCGGCAGCGGTGTGCTGGCGGAGCTCAACCCGGAGCAGCGGGAGGCCGTGCAAGCGGCGGAACCGGCTGTGGCGGTTATCGCCGGCCCTGGAACCGGTAAAACCAAGACCTTGATATCCCGAATCGCCTATCTGGTGGAGCAGCAGGGGGTAAACCCCTCCGAGATCACCGCTGTGACCTTTACCAACAAAGCCGCCGGCGAAATGAGGGAGCGCCTGGACGCCCATTTCCACTCAAAACAAATCACCCGTGCCATGACCATCGGCACCTTTCACTCCATCTGTCTACAATTCCTGTCAAAACAGACGGAGGCTGTGACGCTGGTGGATGAATATGAGGCCTTGGATATTGCGAAAGACGTTGTCCTCTCCTGCGATGTCGCCCTTTCCCCACGCCAGTTTCTCCGCGCCATTTCCGCGTGGAAGTGTCATATGGAGACGGAGGCGCCGGCTGAGCTGACGGATGCGTTCCTCCAATATCAGCAGCGCCTGTCCCAGATCGGAGCCCTAGATTTTGACGACCTCCTAATAAAGGCATGGGAGGGATGGCAAAAGGAAACGCTGCCTTTTGATGGGTTTGCGTATCTCTGTGTGGACGAATTTCAGGACATCAACGAGATCCAATATCAGCTGATCCGCTCCTGGAG
>CAUFVC010000243.1:0-4343 GCA_959029275.1 uncultured Eubacteriales bacterium
ACGTGATTAGCGCCCTGGTGGCGGTGGACGATAAGGCACACTACTATCCGGGAGCTGGCACCATGTTTATCAAGCTGGTTGCAGACCGGTCCTCCAGGCAGCTGCTTGGAGCGCAGGTTCTGGGGACGGACAAGGTGGATACGGTTCTCGATATTGCAGTCACAGGGCTGTATGGGCATGCGACAGTGGATCAAATGGCGGATATGGATCTGGCATACGCCCCGCCTTTTTCCACGGCGATCCATCCTTTCGACCATGCGATCAATGTTCTGCTCAATAAGATGGAAGGCGAGCTGCAAAGCTTTACCCCGGCGGAATACGAAGAGGGGAAGGCGGAGGGCTATCGAATTGTCGATACCTCCCAGAACCCCAGCATCGAGGGGGCTGAGTATGTGGATCTCACAAAGGTGAACGGTGTGCTCCCCGGCTGGGATCCGGACGCCAAACTGCTGCTTGTCTGCACAAAGGGGCGGAGAGCGTATCTGCTTCAAAATCGTCTTCAATTCTATGGATACACCGGCACAAAGGTTTTAGAAGGGGGAACCGCGTTTAACGGCGCGGATCTACAATAAGATAGCCGTTGCGGCGGCGGATGGAGGAGATCATATGGCAACGTTGAGTATCAGCCCGACGGATGAAAAGCGGGTCAAAGCAATGGGATTTCTGAGCAACAAGGGCACGGATAATTTCTCGGCCCGCATCATTACAGTCAATGGCAAGATCACGGCAAAGCAAAATCAGTGCATCGCGGAAGCCGCAGAAAAATTCGGGAATGGGACCATCACATTTACAACAAGGTTGACGGTGGAAGTACAGGGAGTCCCGTATGACAAAATTGATGAATTTCGCGCCTATATTGCCAGGGAAGGGCTCACAACAGGGGGGACGGGTTCAAAAGTCCGGCCTGTTGTATCCTGCAAAGGGACGACCTGCCAATACGGCCTCATCGATACCTTTGCGGTGTCCGAGGAAATTCATCATCGATTTTTTGAGGGTTACGCCGATGTCAAGTTGCCCCACAAATTCAAGATCGCCGTGGGCGGCTGTCCCAATAACTGTGTCAAACCGGACCTGAATGATTTGGGGATTATCGGTCAGAGAATGCCGCAGTTTGACGAGGATGAGTGTATGGGCTGCAAAAAATGTTCCGTGGCCAATACCTGCCCCATGGGAGCGGCGACTGTGCAGGACGGCCTCCTGAACATTGATCCGGCCCTCTGCAATAATTGCGGGCGCTGTGTCGGCAAATGTCATTTTGACGCGCTGTCCCAAGGCGTGGACGGATATAAAATTTATATTGGCGGCCGGTGGGGCAAGCGCGTGGCGCAGGGGAGAGCCCTGGGCAAAGTGTTTACCGACCGGGAGGAGGCGCTGTCCGTCATTGAAAAGGCCATCCTTTTCTACCGCGAGCAGGGAAAAACGGGAGAGCGTTTTGCGGCCACCATCGACCGCATCGGTTTCGAGGCGGTGGAGGCGGAATTACTGTCGGACGCGATCCTGGATCGGAAAGACGCCATTCTGTCCGCGAATCTGCACGAAAAAGGCGGGGCGACCTGCTAATCCCCCAATTGACACCCATTTCTTAAATTTCCTTAATCCCTCGCATTTTGGGAGCGTTTCCTGTATAATAAAGGAAGAGGAATGAAGGAGGCGGGGCTATGCTTGTATGTCAATATTTTGTTTGGTTCATGCTGTATAGTGTCATTGGCTGGGTCTATGAATCAATCTTTTGCTCGATCCAACAGCGCCGGCTCGTCAACCGGGGATTTCTAAATGGCCCTCTCTGCCCGATCTATGGGGCTGGCGCGATTCTGGTTCTGTTTTTGTTCGGTTCCCTGCGGAATCCGGTTTTGATTTTTCTCGCAGGCGCGCTGGCAACGGGGGTGTTAGAGTATGTCACGTCCTGGCTGCTGGAAAAGCTCTTTCATGCCCGCTGGTGGGATTATGAGGATTGGCGTTTTAATCTCCACGGGCGGGTGTGCCTGGCCGGCGTGACGGCCTTTGGCGCCATGTCTGTGATCCTGATCAAAGGCATTCACCCGCTGGTTGCCGCGTTGACTGCGCGGATGCCGCCGGGGGCCCTGATGACAACGGCGGGCGTGCTCTTGCTTCTCCTGCTGGTGGATACGGCGGTCACCACCATGCGGCTATTGCAGCTGAATGAAAAGCTCAGACAGGTTCACCAACATGTCGCCGCGCTGGTGAGTGAATCCCGGCTTCACGCGGAGGAGATGAAGAAATCGGTGGAGGAGAGAATCGCGTCCCTCAGAACCAACGGCATTGCCTTCCAGATGAAGGGGCTTGCGCAAAAGCTGACCAAGCGGGATCGGAGGATGTTTCGCTCATTTCCCAGATTTCAGTCTACACGGTATGGGGAAGTTGTGGATAAGTTGAAGGAAGCGCTGCGAGGCAGCAAATAGCAATACATAGCAGAGCCGCATGGGAACCCGCCATGCGGCTCATCGATTTCAGTCCATATTCTTGACGATCTCCGTGATCAGCCGCTGCATGTCGTGGCTGCGGAGCTTTCCGGTCTCAATGACCTCATCCCCGGACAGCGGCTGATCCAGGACACCCGCGGCCATATTGGTAATCATAGAGATGGCTAGCACGTCCATATGACAGTGGGAGGCGGCAATGACCTCCGGCACCGTGGACATCCCCACCGCGTCGGCGCCGAGGGTACGGAATGCGCGGATCTCAGCCGGAGTTTCAAAGCTGGGGCCGGTGCAAGCCAGATAGACACCGCGCCGTAGCGGGATGTCTAAAGCCGCAGCCGTCTGTTCTGCAAGAGCGCGCAATGTTGGCGTGTAGGCGTAGGTCATATCGCAAAAGCGAGGCCCGAAGGACGGGTCGTTCCTGCCGATTAGAGGGTTGGTTCCCATTAAGTTGATGTGGTCTTCGATGAGCATCAGATCGCCGGGGGAGAAGTCCTGACAGATTCCGCCGGCGGCGTTGGTCAGGATTAAGGTCTGGACACCAAGGCGCTTCATAACGCGGATGGGGTAGATGACCTGATCCATGGTGTACCCTTCATAATAGTGAAAGCGGCCCTGCATACAGATAACCGGCTTACGGGACAATATTCCCGCTACAAAGCGCCCTCTATGGCCAGGTGCGGTTGAAATGGGAAAATGGGGAATGGTCCCATAGTCTAGAAAGATGGGATTTTCGATGGCGCTGGCAAGATCTCCTAAGCCGGAGCCAAGGATAATGCCGGTTTCCGGTGTAAAGGGCAATCGTGTTCGAATAAACGCAATGGTTTCGTCTATCATAGAATTCCTCCGTTCTGGAACGTTGTTTGTGACGCTCCGGCACAAATAGGCAAAGGCTCCTTTATGTGGATGCGAGTTCGCTGAGGATACGAGCCCTTCGAGTCTCGACCTCAAATAGTATGCGCTCAATGTCCAGGGTTGTATACTCTCCGTCCCGATAGAGCACACGGCCATCGGTCATGGTCAGGCATACGTCACTGCCCTGGGCGGAGTACACCAGATTGCTGAGCATATCCGCAGCCGGGTGCATCCATGGGCCGCGGCTGTCGATGACAGCCAGATCCGCTCTGTACCCCTCCTGCAACAGGCCGCAGTCTGTGCGGCCCTGGGAAAGGGCGCCATTTCGCGTGGCCGCTGTGAGGGCCTGGGCAGGCGTTATGAGAGTGGGGTCGCCGCTCAGCCCTTTGTAGAGGAGGGCAAAGAGCTTGATTTCCTCCATGATATTCAGATTATTGTTGCTGGCAACGCTGTCGGTGCCGAGGGCAACGTTGATGGAGCGCCGCAGGAGCTCCGGAACTTGGCAGAAGCCGCTGGCGAGTTTAAGATTGCTGATGGGATTGTTGACGACGGTCACGCCTTTCTCAGAGAGAATGTCAAAATCTTCTCCCTCCAACCATACACAGTGGGCGGCCGTTGTGGGAGAGTCCAGCAGTCCTAGCGCGCGGAAGTATTGCGCTGGCGTCATACCTTTATGCCGCGCTTTGCACTCTTCATGCTCTTTTTTTGTTTCCGAAAGATGGATGTGCATTCGAAGCCCTGTCTCTCTTGCGAAGTCCGCCATCTGAGCCACGATCTTGGGCGTGGAGGTGTATTCCGCGTGGATGCTCAGATCCAGGCGCAGACGTCCGCCGCCAGCTTGATGCATGGTAGTCAGAAGCTCCCGGCACTGCTGATAGGACTCCAGCTCCCACAGGTTGCGATTGTCAAAGCAGGTAACTCCGATGCTCATATTGCATTTTACTCCGCTGTCGAGTACCGCCTGCCCAAGCTTATCCCCGTGATAATACATGTCGGTGGTGGAGACGACGCCGTATCGGAGCATCTCCGCAAAGGCGAGCATAGCGCCGT
>CAUFVC010000244.1:0-4343 GCA_959029275.1 uncultured Eubacteriales bacterium
GATATCGTCGTCAACGGCCGCAAGAAACAACATGTGACCAACACGCGCTCTGCAACGGCCGACGAAGCGCTTCGGCTGACACCTCCAAAACCCATGAGCCTGGAGCAATGTTTGGAATTTATATCCGACGATGAGTTGGTGGAGATAACCCCCAAAAATATTCGTATGCGCAAGGAAGTGCTGGAAGCGGGTATGCGCGCCAAGGTAAGGCGGTAAAACCCATCGGCATCTCGCTCGGTTTTCAAAAAAGGCCTATGCACAACTTTTCATAATTGCGCATAGGCCTTTTGCCAATGGAATATACATGATTTCAAACGGCCATTGAAAGCGATTTTAAATAGATCAGCTCATGGGCACTCTGCTCCGGTGGCAGAAAAGCGCCGATTTTTTTATAGCCAAGGTTCTCATAGAAGAATTTGGCGGTCTCATCTTCCTGTGTGGAAAGCATTCCATACCGATATTGCATCCGGCGCATGGCCTTCTCCCAATATCCCATCATGAGAGTGCCATATCCTTTACCTCGATACGCTTCATCAATATAGAGCCGATCTATAAAAGGAATGGACTGCCAAAATAGGCTGTATCGCAGTATCCCCACAATGGCACCGCCACTCTCCTCACCGCGCAGCACATAGACCAGATTGTTATTGATACACTCTCCAAGTCGGTTCGGTGGAATCTGAGAATCGTATTTTTCGATTTTCTTTTTATCACGTATTGTCGCCAGCGCAACCGTCATTCGGTATCTCCCCCCATCAATCGAGCCGTATCTCGTTCCCATCAAATACAGGGGCTATCTCCAATTGATCTTTCATGAGACAGTACTCCAGGTCCCTCTGAAATCCCAAACCCTTTAAAACCTGATAATGCTTTGCCCTGTCCAGGACAGCAGGCAGGTTCTCGCCGTATGCCTGATACATAAAGAGCGCATTCCAGCCTAGGTCGGCCATCTGGACCTCCTCCTCGGCTACGATCTGTTGCAGCAGCATTCCCGCACATAGAAAATCATCCAGCGAGAACTGGTTCTTCGTGCCAGCGCACACAAGGGCGAGATCCCCGGTTCTCGCCATAAGCCGCCTCACCGCCGCCCTGCCATTTAGAAATCCAGCGCAGCCAATGGTCGCGGCATGGGCGGATTGGCACCCCACCAGCGCTCTCGTCCCGTTGGTCGTTGTCAGAACAATGGTTTTATCCAGCACCAAATCTCTGGAATATTCCAAGGGAGAATTTCCAAAATCAAATCCCCCCTGCCGGACCCCACCGCGCTCACCCCCCAGCAGACTGTCCGCATACCGTCTTTTCAGCGCCACGGCTTCCTCCACAGTTTCAACCGGTATAATCCGCTTTGCCCCGTTGTTGAGCGCCGTCACAATGGTCGATGTAGCGCGCAGAACATCCATCACTATGACATGACGTCCTTCTACAGTCTCACTGGTAATCGCTGCGGCCGTCTCAATGACCTCCACCCGTCTCATAGCAAACCCCTCCATCATCTTTTGCGATTGGCTGAATCTGGAGGTGGAAAGCCTCCCTTTCCTTCGTCCTCTCAGGGCAGAGATAGAGCCTCCGCTCAGCGCCCTCTTCCGTCTGAAAATCCTGCAATCGGAGCGACATCGCCCTATCGCTTTCAAAATATAGTCCAAAACCCGCTGTGTTTGTCACGCTTGCCCATTGGACAGCCATCTGACAGGGCTGCCCTGGATCCGCCGGGGCACACTCCGTATCAAGCCGCTCCATCCAATGGGGCACCACCAGGCACAGCGCCACCTCTCTTTCCTGGCGGCACTTCTGGGGGGAAACCCATAGAAAGATGCTCCCGTCCGGCTGAAACGTCCATTTCGCCTGTCCCGTCTCCGCGGGACGGCATCCGGGAATCCCCAGCGAATATTTCGTCATAAAGTGGAGTCTCTCCGGCCGTTCATCATAGATTTGAACTTCATGGACATTCCAGCCCCGCACCGGTTCTCCATCTCTATCCCATATTACCAGCTCCGGAAAGCGCTGTATCATATTCATCCCCTGGTATTGCAACTGCATGGGGGCGCCTCTCCCTAAATGGAAGGTATAGGCGATCTCCTCCCCCTCTATATACACGATCCCCTCTGTCTTCCAGATATCGAGCTTTTGCCGGAGGGCTCCCTGGCATCTGTGCCAGCTCACTCGAGAATTTTCTGTCATGTTCAACTCATCGAGCCCCGCACAATCGCTTGGCTGCCAGCTTCGCTCTGCGTCCCGGCGCTTCACCCATTCCTCCACTGCCTTGACATTGGTTTTCCCATCCAGCTCTGCACCAGTACCAGCCCCCCAACCGATGACGCTGACCTGATTTTTATCCCGCTCGACCATCCGCATCATTCGATCAAGAAAGGCTTCCCGCCAGACCGGATCGTCAGCGATCTCCCTGCATTCTTGAGGGATCTGAATATCCGCCGACTCTGCCACATATAGCCCGATGCGACTGCACAGCTCCACCAAGCGGGGATCCGCAGCTCCCTTGAGAAAAATGGCGATACGGCCCTGCCTCTTCACAGCCGATAGCAATCTCCACAGATCTTCTAGGGTTGTACTATTATCTGGCTGTAAAGCCTTCCACTTCCACTGCTTTTTGTCGAAAGGTTCACGGACTCCCACCGTGTACGGGAGTACTTCCCTTCCCTTGCGGATCTGGATCTGATACGTGTAAGGATCTCTTGGCGACCAAAGGCTCAGGGAAGGCGTGTGGAGCCGAAACTCCCACGGATGCCCGGGCTCAACATCCTCCTCTCTGGAGTCGACAATATAGCCGTCCCGGTCCAGCAAAACCGCCTCTACCCTTCCCGCGCCATCCGCCGTCACTTCGCAGAAAAATTGTCCCCCTCCACTATCCTTCTCCCCCCGAACCCAAGCATCTCGCACATGGCCTTTATCCCGTGCTAACACATAGATATCCCGAACCAATCCCCAGGGGGCGTCATACCTCTCCAGATAGCTCCCATCACACCATGCGAACACCGCCGCAGCGATTCGATTCTTGGCGGACCGCAGCCACGGCGTGATCACAAATTCCGCAGGCAGACCGCTTCCCTGGCTGTAGCCTGCCAAATTGCCGTTGACCCACAGGACGCAGCAGGAGCGGACTCCTTCCAGCACTAGATGGATCTCCTTGTCCTCCTCCCAGGATTTTGGCAACTCAAAATCGCGCACATAGGCCGCTACCGGGGTCTCCCAAGGGACATAGGGGGGATCGATGCAAAAGGGCACTGTAGCGCCAGCGCCAATACAAGGCATACCAGAAGGGACCATCGCAACATTCCAGGCGTCTGCGCTTCCGCCTGGGAAGATAAAGTCGCCGGGAATGGCTCCCCAATTGGGAAACACCCGCTGCCGCCATCCGCCGTTGAGACTTCGATAGCAATCGCTGCTCGCCCTCTGTAGTACATCCAATTTCCGGACTTCGCCCGCCGGAAAGGGAATCGAGTATGCGCTCGCCGGCGACCGGCCGCGCGCAAGCCATCTTGGATTTTCCCAATATCGTTCTACCTCTATCATAGGCCGCCCTCCCCATTCTCTGTGCCGTCTCAATAAACAGATCCTCTTGCTCTTAGTATACAGGAATTTTTCCAACAATGCAAGATTTTGGCCTCATTCTGCCCAACGCGCATTATCGTATTTTACAGCCTTTAGTATGCGAATTCGCCTATACATGAAACCATTTCTACAAAACAGTACAAGACTGTCTCCAAATTCAATCCGATCTTTATGAAAAGTGTTATTTTCTCTGTTTTTGGTTGTTTTTTACCGTGGAAATGCTATAATATTCACACACGCTATGATTCGTGAATCCTTGCGGGACTGTATCTATGGCTCGAGGCCGTTATGCACGACTGGAAAGGAACGTCAGGGAAAGGGCAGGTAGAATGGATGAAGATACTCGCTTTGGCCGATATGGAATCCAAGGCCTTATGGGATTATTTTGATAGAGATAAGATTCAGGATGTGGATCTGATTTTGTCCTGCGGAGATCTGAAAGCCTCCTATCTCTCGTTTCTGGCGACGATGGTTAAGGTCCCTCTCCTGTACGTACACGGGAACCATGATACCAACTATAACCGATTTCCCCCCGAGGGCTGTGAGTGCGTCGAAGACACGATTTTCGTCCACAATGGGATTCGCATATTGGGATTAGGCGGTTCCTACCGCTATAAGCCCGGCGACTATCAGTATACGGAGTCCGAGATGCGCCGCCGCATTTCAAAGCTCCGCCTTGCCCTCTGGAAGAACAAAGGGTTCGATATCCTTTTGTCCCACGCTCCCGCCTCCGGTATTGGAGATGGGACCGACCTTCCACACCGCGGATTCGAAAC
>CAUFVC010000245.1:0-4327 GCA_959029275.1 uncultured Eubacteriales bacterium
AGAGTGCAGTCCCTCGCAGTCAGCTGATTTAAAGCCATAGTCGTCCCGTCGACAATCTGCTAAATTATCGTAACCGTACCCTTGGCCCGGTCAAACGCCTCCACCGTCAACGGAATTCTCTTTCCCCCTTCGTCCACTCTAAGAATGATGAACGGGCCTGGCTCCGCCTTTTTGGCCACGAGAGGCGCTGAGATTTCCATCCGCGTAACCGTGGGATTCAAAACCGTTTTCTTTAAAATCTCATACATATCGATTCACCCTTTTACCCTATAGGAAATTCCGCCGGAGGCGGACACATTATGCCAAAAAGCCGCAGTTCATGCGGCTTCCCAGCAATTATTCAAGTTCCCTTTCAAGCCTGTGCGTTTAGAACGTCACATCCTCGCCATAATATGCGCAGCTCAATACTTTCTTCATGTTCTCAACATCGATGGGGCGCGGGTTGGAGCCTGTACAGGGATCGCCAACCGCGTTCTCCGCGATAAAGTCAAGCTTCTCTTTGAATTTTTCCTCGCTCACGCCATTTTCCTTGTACGTCGGGGCGATATCCAGCTTCCTGTTCAACTCGCGGATGGAATCGACCAGGGCGTTGACAAGCTGTTTATCTGTGTTGCCAGGCAATCCAACGGCCTTTGCAATTGTGGCGTAGCGGTCCATGCAGACTTTGGAGTTGTACTGAATCACATACGGAAGCAAAATGGCATTGCAGCAGCCATGCGGAATCTCAAATTCGGCTCCTGTCTTGTGTGCTAGACTGTGGGCGATTCCCAGCAGCGCGTTGGAGAACGCCATACCCGCGAGGCACTGTGCGATATGCATCTTCCCTCTCGCCTCCACATCGCCGTTGTAGGAGTCAACCAAGCTGTCATAGATATCGGAGATCGCCTGGATCGCCAGAGGATCGGAGAAGCCGGAGCGGGCTGTGGCCACATACGCTTCAATGGCATGGGTAAGCGCATCCATTCCCGTGTGCGCCGTCAGTTTCTTTGGCATGGTCAGCGGAATATCCGTATCCAATATCGCAATATCCGGCGTGATTTCAAAATCTGCTAACGGATATTTGATCAGCGTCGAGTAGTCCGTGATGACGGAAAATGCCGTTACTTCCGAAGCGGTTCCGCTTGTGGACGGGATGGCGGCGAAGATTGCCTTCTTCCGCAGCTGCGGCATTGTGAACGGATCCTTGATATCGTCAAAGGTCTTTTCCGGATATTCATAGAACACCCACATGGCCTTGGCCGCATCGAGGGGAGAGCCTCCTCCGATGGCAACGATCAAATCCGGTCCAAACTCTTCCATCGCCTTAGCGCCCTTGAATACCGTCTCAATCGACGGATCCGGCTCCACGCCTTCAAACAGTTGCACTTCCATGCCCGCTTCCTTCAAGGTATCCTCTACCTTCTGAAGAAAGCCGCCTCTCTTCATGGAGCTGCCTCCTGTTACGACAAACGCCTTCTTATGGCCCTTCAGGTTCTTCAGTTCACTGATTGCTCCCGGTCCGTAATAGATGTCTCTGGGTAAAGTAAATCTAGCCATTTCAGCACGCCTCCAAAAGATTTATTTTGTATTAAGAATACGTAAACCTGCGCGGAGGATAGCAACAACTATCAACCGTTGAACATATAGTATCACGTTGAACCCTCGGCGTCAATAGGTTTAACAAAATTTTAACAATCTTTTGAGAAGGCGGCAATTTAAATTGATTTTGCGCATTTTAGGTGAGATATTGGCTTTTTCTTGCTGTATTTAGCCTACATCGATCCCCTAATTATCTATTATACTCCACCCTCGCCAAAAATGCAAGTAATTTACTTCCCTTATTCATAATGGCGGTTGAAAAAGGCTTAAATTGGCGTATATTGGGATTAAATTGAATTTGTCAGTCAATATTATTCACAGGTCAGCGGTCACAGCTATTTACCCTCCGCCAAACCGTTCATTTCAAAATATCGATTCAAATAATATCAACCGTTTGACATATAGAATGGGCGCGGTGCTCAGAACACGCCCATAAAGATCAAGGTCAACAAAACAAAGGTTGCCAGCACCAGCAGCGATACCAAAATCACCCCTATGCTGATCTTGCGCCCATTTCCGTTGGCTGGCTCGGGCAACAGCCTCGCCTTCCGAAGTCCCGTGACGATGGGCTTATACAACAGCATGGTGATGGCCGCATTGAGTCCGCCCTTTAACAGATTGAAAGGCAGAAAAGCCGGTATGAGCAGTTCCGCCACGGCCTCCCGCGGGTAACCCATATAGTAAGGCGTGATACAATAATTCCACAACAACATGACAGCGGTCATGAGCAGCCAGCCCACCGCAAGACCTGCAACCGCGCCCTTCATAGAGCGGTGCCGCTTGTATAGGTACGCAGCCGCACACGCGAAAGAACAGCTGGACAGTATGTTCATGATGCAGCCGATGATCCCCGTGTCGCTGACTGTAACCATCTCCACCAGGGACACGAGGGCCGATATGGCAAAGGCCGCCATGGGGCCGTATATGAACCCGCCGATGGTGATGATCACATCCTTCGGATCATACTTTAAAAACAATACGATGGGGACTCGGCCCACCAACATGACAACATAGGACAGCGCACACATCATCGCAAGCACCGTAATTTCTTTCAATCGCGTTCTCTCCAACAGTCTTCCCTCCATTCAAGTTGTGCAAAACCTTCGCATTCCGCGAACTTCTGAATTATATCCGCCTCACGGCAGGCAAACCAAGAAAACGCCTGAAACGAGTTCTCGCTTCAGGCGCATGGATTCTAAACTTCACATTCAGGGAGCACAAACTCCCCCGTGTAAACATTGACTTCTCTCATCCAGACTCTACTGTCGGTTTTGGAATCGCACCAAATCATGCGCCACGGCGCTCGCGGACTATACCGCCGGTCGGGAATTGCACCCTGCCCTGAAGACCTCGATTCAATTGTAGACTTGATATGGTATACTATAGCGCGGTACCGCCCATTTGTCAAGTAGGAAATAAACGTATTGGCGGCAAGCTTTTCACTGCCTGTCATCACGTTTCCTTAATAAACTCCGTTTTACATTTGGGGCAAGTAATGCTGATCTTGCCTTTTCCCTTTGGCACCCGCAGCGACTGCTTACAGTTAGGGCATTTGAAATACCGGTGGGTTTTGCGGTCTCGAATTTTGTTCTTTTGCCTGCGGAACCACCCTGCGATGGGATTCCACAATGTCAAGAACTTTTCGTTTTCTGCGCGCCGCTTTGCAAAGTTTTTTGAAAACATGCGCAGATAGCACAGAATGAGCGGTATAAATGTCAAGATGGAAAGGATAGGGTTGCGCAGTATGGAAGACACGATCAAGAGTATGACGCTCAAAATCAGAATTGCGATGGATAGCTGATCCACTCCGTACCGCCCCGCCAATAATCGTTGCAGCCAGTTCATTCTCATACACCTCCTTGTTTGTCGGCGCTAGGCGCCGCACCATGAGCCAAAATGCGCTTCACCAGAACCATAAAGACGATAACGGTGGTTACCGCGGCCAACACGTCTGCGATGGGCTCCGCAAGAAAAACCGCTGTCACCTTGTCCGCCAAAAACATGGGTAAAATATAGATCAGCGGAATCAGCAGGATGATCTTTCGCAGCATCGCCAGGAGCATTGTAACGAGCGCCTGACCGAGAGACAAAAAAGTCTGCTGGCAGGCAATCTGCGCTCCTAACAGAAATGCGCCCGCCATATAAATTCGCATAGAGCGCTGTGTGATCTCAACGAGGGCCGGATCACTGTTAAAAATCATGATAAAGATTTGGGGACAGAGCATGACCAACAGCCAGAACAAAGTAGTAAATATAAGAGATGAGGTTAATAGCAGCATAAATGCTTTCTAGACGAGATACTTGCGACCGGATCAAAAATTATAACATATAATCGGCTGCGCCCCCTGCGTAAGCCCCACCAACGGCATCATGAGAATCTGCATGACGCTAGCCATGATGGTCATGGCGCCGACGTACATATCCCCGCCATAGCGCTGTAGCGACGAGTTCAAGCAAATATTGACCAAACTCTCCGTGCTCTGCATAATAAAGGGCGACACTCCCAGCGCCAGAACCGGCAGCATAACGGAAGGCTTCCACGCAAAATTTTCCCTCCGAATTCTGAGAAGAGTTTTTGGACCGGATAGAAACCGCACCACCCAGGCCGACGATATTGCCTGGGAAATAATCGTAGCCAGAGCTGCCCCCCGAACTCCCATGTCCAGGACAAAAATGAAGATGGGATCCAAAATGATGTTGGCTATCGCCCCGATGATGACGGTCATCATACTCGTCTTAGCAAAGCCCT
>CAUFVC010000246.1:0-4303 GCA_959029275.1 uncultured Eubacteriales bacterium
CCGGATTAAAGCTCTCCTCATACACGCCGCTCACCAGCGCATCCTCCGCCTTCTGCATCATAGAGCCGGGAAGCCATATGGATATGGCGATGACCGCGGCCAGCAGCATACCAGACAGCCCATACCGAATCACACCGCTACCCTTCATACGCCCTCGGCTCCTCCCCCGCATCGATCTCCAACTCCAGCCATACCCTAGTACCCTTTCCCACTTGACTCCAAAAGGTTAAATCCGTACCGTGAAACCGAGCGATCTCCCGGCACAGCGATAGCCCGAGACCGGCTCCATGCTGCTGCCGGGCCCTTGACTTATCCACCATGTAAAAGGGCTCCTGAATCCGCCCAAGTTCCACTTCCTCCATTCCGCGCCCCTCGTCCCGCACCTCGATCCGATAGCGCCCGCCCTCGATGCGGCCTTCCACTGTGATGGTCTGTCCCGGCTGGGAAGCCTTTCTCGCATTATCGATCAGATTGAGAAGCAGTGTCTTGACCAGATCCGGCTCTGCGTATACCGCAGCTTTCTGTGCCGAGGCGCAGAGGACAACGCCCGCCTGCTCACCTGCCGGGCGAAAAATGTCGCAGACGGACTGTAACAGCCACTCCGCTTCCACTCGCCTTTTTGAAAAGTCGCCGCGGCGCAAAACAAACAGATCCAGCAGCTTGAACGACAGCGCCTCCAGGCGCTTTCCCTCCCCGAAGATATAGTTTGCACAGACAAGCTGCTCCTCCTGGGACAGAGGGCTGGACCTGAGCATATCCGCATATCCGATGATGGAGGTCAGCGGCGTCTTTAACTCATGGGCAAAATTTGCGGTGAACTCCTCCTGCCGGCGGGCCGCCTCCTCCAAGGACAGGATTTTTTCCTCCACCGCCTGGGCCATGCGGTTAAAATCCTGGGCCAGCTCAGACACCTCATTGTGTCCCCGGACAACCACCCGCTTGTCGTAATCCCCCTTGGCAATCTCCCGCGTTCCGGCTGAAAGTTTGCGGATCGGCCGTGTTAAAAAAAAGGAGAGCAGCCAGATCAAAATCGCGCTGACGGACAGAATCAGCCCTGTGAGCTGGACGAGGACTTCCATCTGACGGCGCCTCGCCCCAAAAATATCGGAGATATCGCGGCTCAACTCTAGATATACCGTTCTCTCCCCCGCCGTCACCTGACAGGCGATGTCAATCCGGTATTGGTCCTCTTTCCTCACGATCCGATATCGCCCGCTCCCTTCCTGCAGGCCATCCAGGGAGATCAGGTCCTGTTCCTCCGGCGCGCTCTGATATAAAACGCTGGCGTCCGTTCCCCGAATCCAAAATGAATACGTGTGGGGAAGGCCGCTTTCCTGTAATTTGCTGCCGATGCCCTCGATCTTGTCGTCGGTCAACTTCCGCCCAGGCGTATTGGCCACCGCCGTCTCATAGGAAAAACGAATAAAAATCAAGTCCTCAAAGGATCGCTTGACCTCCCGGTCCATGGTCGCCGTAAAGCTATCCTCCACCAGGTAATACCCGCTTGCCGACAGAGATATGGCGACAACGCACAGGATCGTGACAAAAAGTTTCCAACCAAACCGCATCTTCGGTTCATCCCTCCAACCGGTATCCGACTTTGTAGACTGAGCGGATTTTATTCTCCCAGCCCATCTTCTTTCGCAGGCGCTGCACGTGCAAATCCACCGTTCGGCTGTCCCCTATGTATTCGCTCTCCCACACCCGCTCAAAAATCACTTCCCGGAACAGGGCAATGTTCCGGTTTTGAACAAACAGCAGCAACAGCTGAAATTCCTTCATTGTGAGCGCCACGGGCTTTCCCGCCTTTTGAACGATCCGGGAAGCCGTGTCTATGGTCACATCCTCAAAGGTGATCAAGCGCTCGCTCTTGTGGTAGCGCCTGAGCACCACCTCCACCCTGGCAAGCAATTCCACGATAGCAAAAGGCTTGACCAGGTAATCCTCGGCGCCTAGGTTGAGTCCCTTGACCCTCTCCTCCACAGACCCCTTGGCCGTGATAAAAATCACGGGTATCTCCAGCGTCCGAATATAGTCCATCAACTCGTACCCGTTATAGCCTGGCAGCATAATATCCAGAAGAATTAAGTCATACCGCTTCTGCTCCAGGATATCCGCCGCCTGCCTCCCATCATGTACCATCTCGCAGAGATACCCCTTGTTCGCTAAATTCATTTTGATCAGGTCCGCGATGGGCTTTTCATCTTCTACAATCAAAATCCGTGTCATGCGTATTTCCCCAATCTCCCTCATTCTATCCTCTATTCCGGAGCGTTAGCGACGGGGCGAAGAGAAATTTGCGAAGGCGATTTCTCTTCTGCCATAAGAGCTATTTGTGGCGCTCCGGCACAAATTGCCGTCACACTCTCCTCTATCCTACCCTCGAAATGTATCATTTTTGTATCGAGCGGGCAAAATAGGGAGAAAACTGCCAGAATTTTATTGAACGATTCTAAAAAAAATGATATACTATAATACATCTACAAATGCATTCCATCTAGTATTCTACTCCATTTCCCTGTGGAATACAATAGAATACGCTTGGAAATAAAGAAAGGAGGGCCCGCCTTGTTCAAGGAATTGTTGCTGCGCCTGTCTCGCCGCCTTCGCCACGACGACATCACCGCATACGCAGCGCAGATTACGTTCTACATTGTGCTTTCCCTCTTCCCTTTTCTTCTTCTTTTGACAAATATCTTATCCCGCTTAGATTTTGCCTCCTTTGATCTGGAATCCATCTTTGACATGCTCCGCAACAGCTATGTCATCCCCAGCGCGGCCATCGATGCGATTGAGACGGTTTTTTCTGAAATCCGGCTTGTCAACAACTCTCTGTCGCTCTACATCGTTGTCATCATCTGGTCCGCATCCCGCGGCGTCCGCGCTATTATGACAGGTATGCAAGTGTGTTACCGAACCCGCGAATCCCGCTCCCTCGTGGTCAAATTTTTGCTCTCGTTCTTTTATACCATCTCCTTTGCCGTCATAATCGTGCTCTTTCTGGTGCTGGTATTTTTTGGCGACTGGTTTGGCCAGCTTCTCTTCTCGTTTCTTCGTCTGAACCGGCTGTACATCTGGATCTGGAATCTCTTTCGATATTTGACGCCTGTGCTGTTCATGCTCGTGACGTATCTTCTGCTCTACCGGGCGATCCCCAACAAGCCTCTGAAATTTCGCAATGTCTTTATCGGCGCTTTATTTGCCACCGTCGCCAGCTTCCTTGTCAGTCAGCTGTTTTCAATCTACGTGGGCCGTTTCGCCAACTACTCTGCCCTGTACGGCAGCATCTCCGGCATTATCGTCATCCTCCTATGGCTGTATTTCATCAGCAATATCCTCATGCTCGGCGTCGAGCTAAACGCCGTGTTGTACGAGATGGACGAGAAACCGTGACCCTTTGGTGTACCCTGTCCGGGACCGCCGCATCAAAAAATGGGCGAGTGTCAAAATCTCTCGCCCATTTTTTGATGTATCCAATTTGCTTTTTTCTCCTATCACAGCCCTTTCCGCCAGTCAAACTCCAGCGTCTCCAGCAGGCACCGTGCCAGGATCATACTTCCCACATGGTTAGGGTGAACCCGGTCCCACGACATGGAGATGGGCTCGTACTGCTGGAAATACACGTCCATCGCCGCCTGGGTGTCGGCAAACAGCACGCCGTACTCCTCCGACAGCCGCTTGACCACGTCGCCGTACTGGTCCGTGCTGGCGCGCATGGCGTCTTTCCGGTACTGCTCCATATAGAAGGGCGTCATGAGCACCAGCCCCTTTACATCCGGAAGCGTCCGCTCGATGATGGCCCGAAGGTTGGCCTCGTACTCGTCCACATAGACATGCATCTCCCTGTGCAGAGGACAATCATATTGTCTCCATATGTCGTTGATCCCGATCATGATGGAAACCCAATTGGGCTTCAGCGCCATGGTGTCCTCCTCCCAGCGCCCTCTGAGATCCCGGCTTGTATTGCCGCTAACCCCCATGTTGATCACCCGGATGTGGCGTTCCGGGTACACGCTGTCCAGAAGTGCGCTCACATTTTGCGCATAGCCGTCGCCCAGAGATCCCCATCCCTCGCCATAGGGCCTCGCCCGTCCACAGTCAGTGGTGGAGTCGCCCTGCAAAACCAATACGTCATTGTTCTCGATAAGCATATGTAACCTCCATTCCGTGTTCGAGTTTCTATCTCTTTAATTGTAGCGTAAAAACCTTAAAAGTCAACCTTTTTCTTGCTGCCGGCTCATGAGATATTCAGAAAGCCCATTTCGACGCCGGGATAGAAATGTTTTAGAATCTCTTCCCACCC
>CAUFVC010000247.1:0-4295 GCA_959029275.1 uncultured Eubacteriales bacterium
TGCAGTTGGTATCCGACATGCAGGAATAAATTTCGTGTGACTGATACCTTTAGCCCGGATATGGAGGTTCCCTGCAGCACTGTCTGGTACGCCGCCGGGGAGGGGACGATGATGCCCGTCCGCTCTCCGTTCGGGGCGGTGAGGCCAATTCTGAGATCGTCGGTGTAGGACTTCCACAGTTGAAGAAAGACGCTCCTCCTGTTTGCTCCCACCTGAAATTCAACGGCCGTCGCCTCCTGCGACGAAAGGATGCCAGCTGCATGCCGCGCGGCGGCTCCCTCATTTCCCGCTGAAACGACGATGGATGCATTCCAGCGCCGCGCCCACTCGTCGATATAGGTTTCAAATAGAGAGTTTCCGTCGTGCCCGCCATCGTTAGTCCCCAGGCTGATATTTACGGCAACCGGCCTTCTCAGCTCTCTCGCCGTCTCCACGACAAATTTGATCGCTCGCATCAGCGACGTGGTTTTTGTAAAGCCATAGCCCTGACTGGAACCCAACTTGACGATCAAAAATTCTGCCTCCGGCGCCACGCCGCGGTATTCGCCCTGGGACGCGCGGCCGTTTCCCCCCGCAATCCCCGCCACATGTGTCCCGTGGCCGATGGCGTCCTGAGACGGTACAATGGCCAAGGCTTCCTGTCTATTGCCCGTGGCCAGCGCTGCATTGATCTGTTCCTGTGTATACAAGCTTCCCTCTAAAAATCCTGGCGGAGGCGTCCCCGTTGTGATTTCCTGATCCCACAGATACACGATACGGCTCGTTCCGTCTTCGCGTATGAAGTCGGGGTGCAGATAGTCGATCCCGGAATCCAAAATCGCCAGCAGCACACCCTCGCCCCTGAGGGAATAGTCCGGCAGCGACTGCACCTGCGGAATACAGGAGGCAATCAGGCCCCGGCTGATCTCTAAAAGTAGGCCCTTTGGTTTCTCCAGGTATTCGACCTCCGGATAAAAGATGATGGCGTCGATCTGTTCCCGCGTTAGATATAAGATCGCATATTGGTCCGTCAGGATTTCCGTCGGCGCGCCCCCAACCTGCTCCGCAACCGCCTCGATGTCGCCGTTATACCGGACGATGATCTCCCACCGATCGTCTGCCTGCGTGTAGCCTTCCTGCAAGCTCTCTGTATTTTTCAGATCTTCTTTTGACAGAGAGAGCGCTGCCGCTAATTCTGAATCTAAGATTGCCATCTCGCTTGATCTCCATTTTTTGTTTCAGTATATGAAAAATATCATCCATCCAGACCTATTTTTCCATTGTCGCGCATATGAATAGGATACGAACTGAATAAGGAGTATCGCCATGCGCTTATTTCGAGAAATGCCTGCAACTATGGAAACCGCCAGCACAGGCACTCTAAAGGTAGAAGCCCGGAGTCTGGTGGGCTTCCGCCCTCTGCCCGGCGGCACTGTTACCATCCGCCCTACGGGAAGTGAACAAATCCTGGAGGTCCTGCAAACGGACGAATCCGGAAATACTCCGGAAGTCACGCTCCCCACTCCGCCTTTGGAACTGTCGATGGCGCCAGAATCCGCTGTCACCCCCTACGCCCAGTATGACTTGATCTTCCAGTCCCCGGAGGCTGAATCCATCTTTATCCAAGGCACACAAGTCTTTGCCGGGCAGGAATCGCTTCAGGAGATACGAGCTGTTGACCGGGAGAACCCTGAGATCCCCGAGGTTCCCGTCACCGATCAGCCGGATATCATCATCGGTCCCAATACCCTCAACGGAGACTTTCCACCTAAAATTCCGGAAGATCCTGTGAAACCGCTTCCCACCGATGAAAATGGATTTGTCGTTCTCAACGACATCGTCATCCCGGAGTTTATCGTGGTTCATGACGGCCCCCCCAACTCCGATGCGCCCAATTATTGGGTTCGCTATGACGCCTATATTAAAAATGTTGCCTCCTGCGAAATCTATTCCACCTGGCCGGTCTCTACCATTACCGCCAATGTTCTCGCCATCATGTCCTTTACCCTGAACCGGGTCTATACGGAGTGGTACCGCAATCAGGGCTATAATTTCACCATCACCTCCTCAACGGCCTATGATCACAAGTTTATCTATGGCCGCAATATTTTCAACAGCATCGCCCAGGTCGTCGATTCCGTTCTGACGAACTATATCACCAAGCCTGGCATTGAACAGCCTCTTCTGACACAGTATTGCGATGGGCAGCGCGTCAGCTGTCCCGGGTGGATGACACAGTGGGGATCCAAATCCCTAGGGGATCAGGGCTATAACGCCGTCTCGATTCTCCGCTATTTTTATGGCTCTGACATTTATTTAAACACGGCTCCCCAGGTGGCGGGGATCCCGGCGTCCTTCCCGGGCTACAACCTTAGCCAGGGCTCTAGGGGCGATGCTGTCAGAACCATTCAGCGCCAGCTCAACGCCATCGCTAACAACTATCCCGCCATCCCGAAGGTCCCTGTGGACGGCATCTTTGGCTCACAGACCGCGGAGTCCGTCCGGGTATTCCAGCAGGTCTTTAATCTACCTCCCAATGGAATCGTAGATTATCCCACGTGGTACCGGCTGTCACAGATTTATGTTGCCGTCACGGAGATCGCGGAGTTGCGGTAAAGGAAGGCTCCGCTAGGTCAACATCCATGAGGAAACATTCCGTGTTCAAGGGACTGCCAAACGATATTAACGAAATCTTTTCGATATGCAGAGTGGAAAAGTCAGATTTTCCACTCTATTTTATTGGATACATCAGAAAACCGCCAGCGTAAGCCAGCGGTGCAAAGCAGCCATATTCTGTTTTAGTTTTCTGTATCGTTCTGCGGCAAATCCGGGAACAGGATGCGGAGATAATCCCGTCTGCCGTACAGCACGCGGTCAATATACACATCCCGTCCAACCACCCGATAAAACGCCATGTAGCCATCGCTGACAAGGAAACGGTAATCACTTTCCACATCTGTCATAGAGGACAGCAGTGCGCCGGTTTCTGAAAAATCCTCCAGCTTATCAACTGCGTCCATGATATTGTTTACCGTATTATCGGCGGCCTGCGGGTGACACAGCTCGAAAAAAATATACTCCCAGATTTCGTCAAGGTCATTCTGGGCTTCCGGGGAATAGTAGATCTTATTCTTCATTCTCCTTCGCCCTGAAATGTGCTCTCACATCCGAGGACGAGAGCCATCCCTTTTCCTCTCCTGACTTTTTCCCTTTTGCAAGCTCGTCCGTGAGTTTTAAGGTTGCCCTTGTCTTTTCATACTCTTGTATGTCTAAGATCGCGTAGCGCCCGCGCCCGTTTTTCGTAAGAAAGACAGGAGCGCCAACCGATACATCGCGGAGCACATCACTGTAATTTCTCAAATCAGAGATTGGTTTAATATTAGGCATAGTCACCTTCTCCTTTCCTGCCTTTAGTATACCCTGATTTGATGTAAAATTCAACATAAAATTTTACATCAAATTATTAAAATCGGCTTTGCGGCACACTCCTGTCTTGAGCAAGAAAAAATCTATAACGATCCCGGATGATATGAAGATTCTACATCGGGACGATTTCAACGAGCTGAATAATAGGCGGTAGTCCACAGCCAAGGAAATCAAGCGGTCCGGTCCTATTTTTTTCCCCAAACACTTGCAAGTCGCGCCGAAAAACATTACAATATAGTATTGACGGACTGTCAGTGTTTTTAAAAAGAAAGGATGCTTGAAAATGACTAAGATCGATATTTTCTCCGGATTCCTGGGAGCCGGTAAAACGACCCTGATTAAAAAGTTAATTGCCGAGGCTTTTCACGGCGAGAAGCTTGTGTTGATTGAGAATGAATTTGGCGAGATCTCCATTGACGGCGGCTTTTTGCAGGATGCAGGCGTGGAAATCACGGAGATGAATTCCGGCTGCATCTGCTGTAGCTTGGTGGGCGACTTTGGCGAGGCGCTTCAAAAGGTGCTGGCACAGTTTCACCCGGATCGAATTTTGATTGAACCCTCCGGCGTAGGCAAACTCAGCGATGTGATCCGCGCTGTGCAGAATCTTCATATGGACGGCGTGGTCTTGAACAGCTTTACCACCGTGGCGGACGCAAACAAGTGCAAGATGTATATGAAAAATTTTGGCGAATTCTATAATGATCAAATCGAAAATGCGGGAACCATCGTTCTCAGCAGAACGGATGTGGCTGACGCGAAGAAAGTCCAGATGGACGTGGAACTCATAAGAGAGCATAATCAGAAAGCCACAATCGTTACCACGCCGTGCAGCCAGTTGAGCGGAGCGCAGTTGTTGGAATTGATTGAAAAACCGGATACAATGGAAGAGG